>NZ_JBHIOU010000008.1:0-102046 GCF_042195705.1 Bartonella sp. AP72JLCBS
TTTGACTTTTTAGAATTAGAGACCCTTTGGACCTCTGGTTTTGCTAAAAAACCACCCAGAAAAGAACTCTTGATTCGTAATAATTGAAGAAAATCATAAAAAGATTTGTTAGAATCAGAAGAAAATATTTCTTCTCTAATAGGACTTTTTATATGGTTACATCTTTTGGTAAAATTTTACGGAAACTTCGCATTGATCACTCAGAACGCCTTTTAGATATGGCTAAGAAATTAGACATATCTGTAGCATTTTTATCTTCTGTCGAGATTGGCAAAAAATCTGTTCCTGTAGGACTGGAGGAAAAGATAATTGAACTCTATGCTTTAGATCAAGAGGTAGCAGAAATTTTGAGAAGAGAATCGGATGCTTGTCGCAAAAGTTTTACAATCAAGACTTCTGATCCGTTGAGGCGTAAAACTGTTGGCATGTTTTTTAGAACTTTAAAAGATTTTTCACAAGAGGATTTAGAAGCATTCAAAACATTATTAGAGATGATTAGCGAAGCGCAAAGAAAAGAAAATGCTACTGTTGTAGACAAATGTTAGAAAATCCTATTCCCTAACTTTTATTTACGTATCCCGTACTTTTAAAAAGATATATAAAATCAATAGATTATGTACAGAAAAAAGAAACATGGTACGCCCAAGGGGAATCGAACCCCTGTTTCCGCCGTGAAAGGGCGATGTCCTAACCGCTAGACGATGGGCGCAAACCAATGATGAGGCTTATAGAGAGGATCTTTTTACTTCGCAAGCCCTCTGTGTCATTTTTTTTTGAAAAAAGTGTGTTTTATTGAATAATTTTTGAGCGCTTCCTGTTTAGATCATTTTATTTTCTAAGATTTTTTGTAGAAAAAATATAAAGTTATCATGATTGATAGAAAATTTTGATGTGGGTATCATCTCAGGGAATGATATTTTCAGTTTGAGGAGTAGGCAAAAATGATCAAAAACAGCATTTTTAATGTATTTATTTTTTGCATATTTTATCGCTTGTTATCTTTGCTCACCACATGAGAATATTATTTAACTTGCTTGAAAGAGCCTTTATACAGAAAGACTTCTCATTTGAGCTTATCATAAAGCAAAAACTGTATAATTTATGAAGTGGAAAGATAATATTTATTACCAAATTAACAAATAATACCAATTATACAAAAGTTTTTTTGAGGAGCAAGCCACAAATTCCTTTCAGTTTAACAAAATATAAAAAGATTCTTTATAATAAGAATATTAAGCAAATTTTACAGAATATATTAAAAATACTTTTCTTATCTTTACTTTTACAGGTTTGTAAGAAATTTAAAATTAAAACCCCTTCATTTGTTCCCTCACATATTGGGAAGGTTATTTATTTGGAAATGAATTAGTTTGGGTAAAGGGCAGATTGAGATTTTTGTCATTTCAATTCGCTAGTTTTTTAAAGAGGTGGCAATAAGTTGAGATAAAATATTCGAATTTTGCAAATTTATTTTCCATATTTATAATATTTTAGAATTATGGTGTGTGCATATTAAGTCTTGTGTTTTACTTTAATGTAAGGTTCTATTTTGATATATGAGTGCGTTAAGATTTTTGCATTAAAGATTTATAGTTTAAGCTATGGAATGGTAGGAAGGAATGTGTTATTATTGACTGAACTACTTTATTTTATCCATTCTCTTAATTTATCATATGAAAGAATGTTTTTTGTTCCATATTTGTCGATTTAGAAGAGATATTTTTATTCTTTCTTACTAAGTCTTCAATATTCTTTAACTTGTTATTGATTATTTTTTAGAACTTTTCTTTATGGCAACTTGCATTTATCAGTTTTACAGATTTTCATTCTGAATTAAATATTTTATAAGATTCTGAAATCTTTGAAGACAATAAATATTATATTTTTAGGAATGTTGATTGAATAAGCGGGGATAATTCTATTGGAGAAAATAAAGTGAATAGAGCGGGATATTTCTTTTGTTCTTATGGATATAGATATTCTTTGTGTTGATTGGCACATCATTTAAACGATTCTTCAATGAAGATAGGGATCAGTGGTTAGAATATGGCAGAAGCTTTAAAAGTTGGCGTTGCGGGACTTGGTACAGTTGGTACTTCAGTTGTTCGAACTCTATTTGAAAAAGCGAATAGTTTAGCTTGTCAATGTGGGCGATTCATCAAAGTTGTTGCTGTTAGTGCGCGTGATAAAGGTCGCAATCGTGGAATTGATCTTAGTGGTATAAAATGGTTTGATTCACCTGTGGAGTTGGCTGCTTCTGATGAGATTGATGTTTTTGTAGAGTTAATTGGTGGTGAATTGGATGTGGTGTATACCGCTGTTAAGAGAGCGCTTGAGGCGGGACATCATGTTGTAACAGCCAATAAAGCTCTTCTTGCTCAACATGGCGTAGAGCTGGCTATAATTGCAGAAAAAAAAGGTGTTTTTCTTCATTTTGAAGCAGCTGTTGCAGGGGGGATTCCTGTTATCAAAGCGATGAGAGAATCACTTGTTAGTAATCGCATATCGCGAATTTATGGTATTCTCAATGGAACCTGTAATTATATATTAACACGTATGTTTACGGAAGGTCTTTCATTTAAAGATTGTTTAGCAGATGCACAGAGACTTGGGTATGCTGAAGCAGATCCAAGTTTTGATATTGAGGGAAATGATACTGCTCATAAATTAGCTTTGTTGACAAGCTTGGCATTTGGAACTGCTGTTTCGTTAGATGATGTTTATGTTGAAGGAATTCATAATATTTCGCAAATTGATATTCGAGCAGCTGATGAATTGGGGTATCGGATTAAGCTTTTAGGGGTTGCATTAAAAACGGATTCTGGAATAGAGCAACGCGTTCATCCAACAATGGTACCAACATCCTCAATGATTGCACAGATAAATGGTGTAACCAATGCTCTTTCTATTCAAAGTGATTTATTAGGTGAATTACTGTTTTCTGGTCCTGGCGCCGGAGGAAAGGCAACAGCATCAGCCGTTATTGGTGATTTGGCTGATATAGCAAAAGCACGTTCTGGTTTTCAGTATGCACCTGTTTTAAGACGTCCAGCATTAGAACTTGCTCCTCATAAAAAAGCACGTATTTCGCATCATGCAGGTGGTTATTTTATTCGTTTAAATGTTCATGATCGTACTGGTGTTTTTGCCGAGGTCGCAAGGCATATGGCTGATAATCACATCTCATTGGAGTCGATTGTTCAAAGATCTTTTGTAGAAGATCAAATTGAAAAAACAATTATTTTAATTACGCACGAAACAACAGAGGTGAATGTACGACAGGCACTTGCAGAAATTGAAAAAGATGGACATCTTGTTGCAAAATCTCAATTTATTCGTATTGAACCTATGGCAAAGAATTGATAACTTTCTTGATAATAAAAAAGCACGATTGAGTTCTTTTATCTCTTGTGGAAAATTTTCATCTTTGCCAAAAAACTTTATTCTTAGTATTTAATAAGGACTCATATTTTTTCTGGTATTCATTCGGTAGGATTTTTTCATATGCCCACAACTCAGAAGATTTTAAATGGACTTGATCGTATTTTGACGCTTGAATTGGTACGTGTTACTGAACGTGCTGCTGTTGCTGCTGCACGCTGGCGCGGACGTGGCGATGAAAAGGCAGCGGATCAGGCTGCTGTAGATGCAATGCGGCAAGAACTTAATCGATTGCCTATTGATGGTACAGTGGTGATTGGTGAAGGTGAGCGGGATGAAGCGCCTATGCTTTATATTGGAGAAAAAGTAGGTCTTCAAAGTGGATTGGCGATCGATATTGCACTTGATCCACTAGAGGGTACAACACTTTGTGCTAAAAATATTGCCAATTCTTTGGCAGTAGTTGCAATTGCTGAAAAGGGTAATCTCCTTTATGCCCCTGATGTTTATATGAACAAAATTGCTATTGGTCCTGGTTATCCAAAGGGAGTAGTCGATATAGATGCTTGTCCTACCGATAATATACATGCTCTTGCGAAGGCTAAAGGAGTGACTGTTAATCAGATTGTTGTTTGTATTATGGATAGACCTCGTCATGAAAAATTGGTTAATGAAGTACGAGCGACAGGGGCGTCGATTCGCTTGATTGGGGATGGAGATGTGGCTGCTGTTATTGATACAACTGATCCAGAAGAAACAGGTATTGATATCTATATGGGGATTGGTGGAGCACCTGAAGGTGTCTTAGCTTCTGCTGCTTTGCGCTGCATTGGAGGACAGATGCAAGGTCGTTTGCTGCTTGATACAGAAGAGAAAATTGCTCGTGCAGCTAAAATGGGGATTAGTGATCCCAATAAGGTTTATACAATGGAAGAAATGGCAAAGGGTGATGTTTTGTTTTCAGCAACAGGGGTGACAGATGGCAATATGCTTTCTGGTGTTAAATTTACATCTCGTTACATTCAAACGGAAACTCTCGTAATGCGCTCCCATACGGGTACAGTCCGTAATATTAAAGCAAAGCATAGAAATCATTCGAAATTTGATTAATGCTTTCTTTTTTGTCACTAAAAATAGAGGGAGTTTTTCTAGGAAAAACGCTTCCATGAATCTACTTTCATGGAAGCGTTTATAGATATGAGAATACCTTAAATATTATGAGATCTGGACAGAATGTACCCAGCCATTTTTATCTTCTATGTTCCCTTTTTGAATGCCAACCAATTGTGTACGAAGCTGCTTTGTAACTTCTCCAACTGTTTCATTTCCAATAATAAATTCTCCCCCTTTATATCTAAAACGACCAATTGATGTGACAACGGCAGCTGTACCACAAGCAAAGGCTTCTTTAAGGTGTCCACTCTTTGCATCTTCTTGAAGCGCTGTAAAAGAATAAGGACGCTCTTCTATTTTTAATCCCATTTGTTGAGCTAACCTTAAGATTGAATCACGGGTTATCCCTGGAAGGATAGTTCCATTAAGTGGGGGGGTTACAAGTGTATTATTGTCCATAATAAAGCAGACATTCATACCACCAAGTTCTTCAATCCATTTATGTTCAATCATATCAAGGAAGAGTACTTGGCTACAATTATTTTCAGTTGCAGTTTTTTGTGCCAGTAAGCTTGCTGCATAGTTTCCACCACATTTGGCAGCCCCTGTTCCTCTTGGACCGGCACGACTATAATCTGTTTCAATCCAGACGCTGACAGATTTTTCTTCTCCTTTGAAATAGGATTCAACTGGAGAGGCTATGACACAAAAAAGATATTCTTGAGAAGGGCGGACTCCCAAAAAGTTTTCATTGCCAAACATAAATGGACGGATATAGAGGCTAGCGTTGGGCTGATCAGAAACCCATTTTTGATCAATCTTTACTAATTGATGAACGGCATCCAGAAAAATATCTTTTGGCAATTCTGGCATAGCTAAACGTTGTGCTGATTCTATAAAGCGTTGTGCATTGGCATCAGGACGGAAGAGCAAGATGCGTCCATCTTTTGCACGATATGCTTTTAAACCCTCAAAAATTTCCTGTCCGTAATGTAAAACGGTACTTGCAGGGTTAATTTCTAAAGCTTTGTATTGAGAAATGACGGCATTGTGCCAGCCTTTGTCTTCAGTCCATTGAATAGTACACATGTGGTCTGTAAAAAATTGACCAAAACCGGGACTTTTTAAAATTTCTTCATATTTTTCTTCTGACAGAGGAGATGGGTGTTTTTCTATTTTAAAGGGAAGCGATGATATGGGAGATTTCATAAAAAACCTTTTGAGTATGTTTCATTTTTATTAATAAAAATAATGAAATATTTTGATTATAACTCTATTATTAACAAAACCTTTGTGTCAATGTTTTATTATAGAATACAAAGGGGTTTATTATAGAATTCAAAGGCTAGAGTAGGGTAGATATTTTAATTCTATCCTCGCTTCTTTTTCTCAACTTTATGAAGTAAACTGGAACTTTTGTTTATAATTATCGTTTTCTCACAATAAGTATCTGAATAATTGCATATATGCATATTTTCTAGAAATTTAAAGGTAAGGGAATTGAGAAAAGGAATCCACTATGATTGATAAAAATTATCACACATATGAAGAACGTATGGCCGCAGAAAGAAGAGGTCGTGAACAACCTGTTTCAATCGCTAAGGGTATTTTTGCTATTCTTCTTGCGATGGTTATTATCTGGTTTATTTTTGGTTTTTTAGGATCTTTTTTTGCAAAATCTCCTGAACATAGTTCGCGTTATAATACCCCAGAAACAAGCCAAAGTGTAACAACGCCCAAAAAAGATTTAAATTCGCTTCCTCCTGTACCTTATACCTATAAGGGTACGGAGTAATTTTTTCGTAAATATAATCTTTTAGATAGGGCGAAAATCGACGTAGATTAAGGAATAAAGTCAGCACAAAGACATAAAAAAGAGAGGAATGATTTTAATTTCTGAAGTTTTTGATAAGTAATTAAATGGTATGGAAATAAATAATGCAACGGTTGTTAAAACCGTTGCATTATTGGTTTAGCGTGTGATGAAGCAGCTTCCACCAGAACTTTTAATGGATTCACAAAGGATTATGGCTTCATTACGGTCTTGCGCTTGAATCCGAACACGGTAATAAGTACCTTTTCCTGGTATAAAAGCGGATTGAATATTTAAAGAACGGGCACCGATAAGGAATCCAAATTTAGATTTCATATTTTTTAAAGAATTTCTAGCGAGCTCATACGTTGGTTGAGATGCAAGTTGTACGTAATAACTTTCTGAATTTTGTGCTGCGACTCTGTTTGGTGATATGGGGCGAGACGCGGCTGGTGTTTCAACTTGTGTATTTCTTTCTGCATGAGAAGGGATAGGGATAAATTTTTCTTCAATATTTGAGCTAGAATTATTTTCTGCGATTATTTTATCAATATTATTTTTGAGATCATGATCTCTTTCTTGGTCGTTTATATCAGAATCATGCGACGAAACAAGGGACGAATCTTGAAGTTCATTAGAAGTTTGATCAATGCTTTCTTCAGATTGAGCAGCAGTTTTGCTGTTTGTTTGATGCGCGGGGGCTAGTGTAACTGTACCATCTTGATTGACAATAACAGTTTGTACTTCTCGCATTGGAATAGTATGATTTATGGCTTCTGTGACTGCATCTTCAACATCAGATTCATTTAAAGACGATGAGGAAACGCTTGAAGATTCTTCAGGGTTTAATTCTTTTAAATTTTCAGGTTGTTCAGAGTTATCAATAAGAAATTGTTGTGTATTTTCTTGTTTCTCATTTTGTTCAGTTGTTTGTTTATAAATATCTAAATTATGTGCAACATCATTTTTCGTTTCAGTTGTTTCTGGTTTGAATTTAAAAGGCGTATTATCAGCGTGGATAATGACCGTTTCTTCATTTTTTTGTGATGGCATAAAAAAATGAGAATAACCAGCAAACCCAAGTCCTATTAAAATAAGTATAAAAAAACCTTTAATGAAAGTTTTACCAAAAATAAAACTTTTTAAGGGAGGAGGAGCTGATGGAGGTGTGGGAACCTCATCTGAGTTTGTGTATGATGAATTCTCGCTAAAAGAGGGAAAATTATATTCCATATTGGCAGAAGAAAAATAGTCGGAATTTTGTTCTTTAGAGTTTATATAAACACCTTCTTTTGAATTTTGCATAGACTGATGAAAAACTTCACTAAAAACCTCGTTTTTCTGTTTTTTTTGAGAAAAATTATCCGTTGGGACATTCCCTACATTGAGTACATCAGCAAATTCTTCTTCTAAACCACCATTAGTTGGCACATCATATTCTGGCGCTTCATACGGGACTTCTGGAACCATAATAGGACCAGTTTTTTCTACGATTTCCTCTGAAAATTTATAAGTATCAACATTGGGAGGGGGAGTATCTCTGTGCGTATAGTTATGGGCAAAAAAGCCATCCGTTTGTTTTGTATTTAAAGAGGGGGATGAGGAAAGAAACTCATCTAAATTATTTTCATTATATGAAATTTCTCTATTTGGGTTAGAGGCACCTTCGGCGTTATTGATGTATTGGGCTCGAGCCTCATCATATATCGGAACTTTTTCGCCATAAGTTTCTTGTTGTGAGGGGTTTTCTGCAAAAAAATGGGGATAATTGGTTGTATGATCTTCTTGTGAAGCCCCCTTTAAATAAGATTGTCTATCAACTGGTGGAGAATCTAAAGGTGAGGAGAAGGTACTTGTTGTTTGATTTCTTGCAGTGTTTTGTCTTTCTGACACAAGATTAGAAGATGAGAAAAACTCATTTTCCTCTGTAGAAGAGGAGACATCAGGATAATCTTTTTTAATCCAATTTTCTTGATCAGCTGAAATTTTATAGGGATGGTTTATAGGAGTGTCATAGAGGTTTTGATTGTCCTCATAAGTTTTTTGTATATTCGTAGTCTCAGGTTGTTGTGAATTTATTTGTGAAAAACGATTGGTTTGTTCAACATCTTCTGGCGTCTCTCTCTTATTTTCGTGCCTTTCAGATTTATCAAAAAAGAAATTTTCTGATTCTGATTGTGACATAAGATTACTTTTTTCAAGAAAAGGATCAGCATTGGTTGCTGTTTTTTTCTGTTGATGTGATTGATTCTTTGGGATTGGTAATGGAGAAAGCTCATCTAAAATTTGTTCTTCATCATGACTGCTAGGTGAAGAATATTTCTCTTCAGATAAATTATTTTGTTTTGAATGGTTGAAAGAAGAAGATTGTGCAATATCTGAGGCTGTTGCGTTGCTGGTTGCATGCAAGTCCCATTGTTTTTTTTGATCATCAAACGGTAAGTCATGTGCTAAATTTTTTTCAAGTTCCTCTTCTAGAAAGGAGAAATCAAAATCATCATCATGGGATGATGTTTCGGGGTGAGATGTTGATCGTTCTGTTTTTAAAGAAGATTGCTCATTTTGGTTTCCGCTTTGTTTGTGCGGATTAAAAATGCGCGTAAGCCTTTCTAAAGGATCATGGTGTTCATGATCGTGTTTTGTTTCGTGTAGATTTTTGCGATCGTTATCGCTCATAGCTTTTCTCACATGATGGTTTGCACTTACGTGCAATCAATGGTTGATTTTGATTTGTTATATTAAAATTATAAATTTTCCCCCTCTCATGCAAGGATACATGAAAAAGTTTATCAATAGAGTACCTATTGTATGTATTTATAGAACTTTTTCAACGCATTTCTATGGGTGCTTCGACTCCTATGATGGTAAGCCCTGATGATAAAATATTGATAACAGCTTGTATCAATCCTAATCTTGCAAAGGATAACTCTTTATCATCAGGTTGAATAAAGCGTAAATTGAGATTTTCACTCCCTTTATTCCAATGGGTGTGAAAGCTGGAGGCAAGGTCATAAAGGTAAAACGCTAATCGATGCGGTTCTTTATGAATTACGGCCTGTTCAATGATACGTGGATATTCAGAAAGTTTGCGTATTAACAATATTTCATGGTCATCTGTTAATCGATGAAGATGGGCAATCAATGTATTATTTGAAAAGCTTTTAATATGAAGCGCTTCTTGTGCTTGACGAAAGACTGAGTGACAACGTGCACTTGCATATTGTACGTAAAAGATGGGGTTATCTTTTGATTGTTCTGTTACTTTTGCAAAATCAAAATCAAGAGGTGCTTCACACTTACGGTATAGCATCATAAAACGCACAGGATCACGCCCAACCTCTTCGACAACATCCCGTAGAGTGACAAAAGATCCTGCTCTTTTTGACATGCGTACAGGATGACCGTTGCGAAAAAGTTTTACCAATTGACACAAGAAGACACTTAATTTAGCTTTATCCCCAGAAATTGCTTTTGCCATTGCCTCTAGTCGTTTTACATAGCCCGCATGGTCTGCGCCTAGAATATAAATCATTTCATCAAAATGACGATTAAATTTATCCCGAAAATAAGCAACATCAGCAGCAAAATAAGTGTAAGAACCGTCAGATTTGACTAAAACACGGTCTTGGTCATCACCGACATTTGTTGAACGGAACAAAGTTTGTTCGCTTGGTTCCCAGTCTTCTGTATTTTGTCCTTTGGGAGGGGGGAGTTTTCCTTTGTAGATATAACCATTTAAAGTGAGGTCGTTGATGGTGTTACGAATGGCGCGTGCATTATCTGCATAAAGCATTCGCTCAGAGAAAAAGATATCATGATAAATATTAAGAGCAGCCAAATCTTCGCGAATCATGGACATCATTGCATGAATTGCACGTTCTTTCACAAGAGATAAGGCTTCATCTTTATCCATCGTGAGGAGTTGGTCACCAAACTCTTGAGCAAGCGATTGACCCAATGGTATCAAGTATTCTCCAGGATAGAGTCCTTCTGGAATTTCATTAATTTCTTGCCCAAGAGCTTCACGATAGCGCAATAGTACCGAATGGGCGAGGACTTCGATTTGTTGACCCGCATCATTGATATAATACTCTTTTGTAATGTTATAGCCCGTAAATTGTAGCAAATTGGAGAGAACATCCCCAACAACTGCTCCGCGGCAGTGTCCTACATGCATTGGTCCAGTGGGATTTGCTGAGACATATTCAACATTGACGCATTTTCCTTGTCCCATTGGAATACGACCATAAGAAGTGCCTAATTCAAGCATAGATTTTATAGCATCTTGCCAAAATAATTTTGTAAGCTTTATGTTTATAAAACCAGGACCGGCAACATCTATATTTTCGATAGAGGAATCATTTTTAAGAAGTTCTATGATTTTATCTGCAAGTGCACGTGGATTGATTCCAATAGATTTTGCAAGCACCATAGCAGCATTGGTTGATAAATGACCGTGGGAGGAATCACGCGGAGGATCAACAGTGATTTTTGATAAATCTAGATCTTCTCCATTTTTTCCTTTTATATCAGATAATTCAATTGATCTCTTAATTTTTTTTTCGAAGTTTTTAAAGATATTCATATTTAGCTTCCATGATGATGCCAAAAGCCATTAAACGAAATTATCTGTATGGTCAAATAAACGCTGATATTCACGTAGAGCGTAGTGATCCGTCATGCCTGAAAGAAAGTCAGCAATCAAACGTGCTAACTCTTGATTTTTTAAGTGCACTGTTTTGCTCTGCCAACTTTCAGGCATTGTATTTGGATTTTCATAATAACAATTGAATAATTTTTGTACAATGCATTTTGCTGCATTGCGACGACTAAGAACTTGTTCATGGTAGTAAAGATTTTTAAATAAAAAGTTTTTTAGTTCTTTTTCATAAACGGTCATTGTCGGTGAAAAGGTGACAATG
The DNA here is from genome assembly GCF_042195705.1 of Bartonella sp. AP72JLCBS. Lineage (NCBI taxonomy): Bacteria > Pseudomonadati > Pseudomonadota > Alphaproteobacteria > Hyphomicrobiales > Bartonellaceae > Bartonella > Bartonella sp. AP72JLCBS. The sequence continues at coordinate 11,230 of NZ_JBHIOU010000008.1, forward strand.
GTTTGTTTTGCTTGGTGAATATCGTTTATGCTTGTTGGTTTGATGCGTGCTAAATTTTCTTGTGATTGTTTGATAACATCTTCAACCATGGTTGTTATTTGTCTTCGTACAAGTGTGTAACCGCGACGCGCTTGGTCGAGGTGGGGATGCTCATCTGTTATATCTTTTAATATTGCTGCTGTTAGTGGAACATGTTCAAATTGATCGAGTGTTAAAAATTGCGAACGTAGACCATCATCAATATCATGCGCATTGTATGCGATATCATCTGCAATAGCAGCACATTGCGCTTCTAGCCCTGCAAAACAATCGAGTGCAAGGTCTTGCTTTGCATTGTATTGTAAAATATCGATAGGAACCTCCTTATTCTTTGCGTGAGGACCTAAAAGGGGACCATTATGCTTTACAAGTCCTTCGAGGGTTTCCCATGTAAGGTTAAGTCCATCAAAATTTGCATAGCGCTGTTCTAGTTTTGTTACAATACGTAATGCTTGTGCATTATGATCAAAGCCGCCATAATGTACCATGGCTTCATTAAGAGCATCTTCTCCAGCATGGCCAAAGGGTGTGTGTCCAAAGTCGTGAACAAGGGCAATGGCTTCGGCAAGGTCTTCATCAAGACACAGGGCACGGGCTAATGTTCTTGCAATTTGAGAAACCTCTATGGAATGGGTTAGGCGAGTACGGTAATGATCGCTTTCATCAGCAATAAACACTTGCGTTTTATGTTTAAGACGTCGAAATGCATTAGAATGGATAATACGATCTCTATCTCGTTGAAAAGGTGAGCGTGTGGTGCTCATCGTTTCATGGTATAATCGACCACGGCTTGTTTGTGGATGAGCACTGTATACTGCTCGAGATTGGTAATTGAAGTTGATATTGCCTATATCCATTGCAAGCTGTCTATTATCATCTTAAAATTGAGAGTGGTTTATGAGAAATAAACTGCTCTTTGAGTGTAGGATACTCTTTCTTGATGGTTTAATGCAAGGATATATAAAATGAATGTGAAAATTTCAGATGTTGCTGCCAAAAAAATTGCACAGATACTTTTGCGTGAACCCGATAAAATAGCATTACGTATTTCTGTTGAAGGTGGTGGGTGTTCTGGTTTTTCTTATAAATATGACTTGGTTTCTGAAATGTGTGAAGATGACCTCGTTCTCAAAAAAGACGGGGCAGTTGTGTTTATTGATTTACTATCACTTCCTTTTATGGAAGGAGCTGAGATTGATTTTGTTGATGATCTTATGGGGCAGTCTTTTCAAATCCACAATCCCAATGCTGTTTCATCATGTGGTTGTGGTGTAAGTTTCTCAATTTAAAATGATGGCTGTGTGATATTGTTTCTTGAAAAAAAGATCATGTTGGTCAACAATGCAAAAATGGGTATTCTTATAAAAATAGTGCACCGATGTGTATGGTTGTGCGTGGCGCTTTCTTTATTGACTTGGAGCCACTGTGCTTTTTCTGAAGCAGGAGAAGGGCAAGATCAGCAGCAGAGACAATCAAGGAGTTTTATTGTAAAGACTCAAGAGCAGGAGAACGAAAACTTAGCATCTCAAACACAACTCATTTTGAATGCTCGATTAACAAATAGTCATCCGGATATTGAAAAAGGGCTTGTCTGGCGGGTTTATGCTCCTATTCTAGGGATTGATAATAAGTTACCATTAGTGGCAACCTATAAGGGGGGAAGTGCACGTTTTGATCTCGAACCAGGAAATTATCTTGTTCATGTCTCATTTGGTCATATGAGTGCTGTGCGCCATATTCGTTTAGAAAATGGGCAGAGTCTTGTAAAAAACTTTAATCTTGAGGCTGGTGGTGTCATTTTAAATGCAACACTGCTCAATGGCGTAATGAATGAAAAGGAACTCCGTTTTACCATTTATGAGGATGAAAAAGAAAATGATGATACGGGAGTAATTATATCAAATGTTAAACCCCAATCAGTTGTGCGTTTAAAAGCTGGCCGCTACCATGTTGCTTCCCATTATGGTTCTATTAATGCGACGGCTCGTTCGGATATTCAAGTGGATGCGGGTAAAATAACAGAAGTTACTCTTGAACATCAGTCCGCTCAGATTGTCTTAAAGCTGGTGCGACAAGAAAGAGGAGAAGCGCTTGCAGATACAAGTTGGTCTCTTGCCAATGATTCTGGTGATATCGTTTATGAAACAGTAGGTGCGTATGTTTCACTCGTGTTAGCGGAGGGAGAGTATATTGCAATTGCTAAAAATAAAGATAAAATCTATCAAAAAGTTTTTTCAGTCGTTTCTGGTCATGATGAAGATATAAGTGTGATAGCGAATGAAGAAAATATGCAGCGAGTTGATGAAGATGTGGATTGATTGTTGTTCATGGGGGGGTAAACTATGATGAAAGACGGGGTATGAATTTTGATTGAAATTTCAACAGTTGGTGTGTTTTTTGCTGGGGCACTCTCTTTTTTGTCACCATGCGTTTTGCCGTTAGTTCCTCCTTATTTGTGCTATATGGCAGGGGTTGGTATTGATGATTTTCGTTCAGAAAAGCCTGATGAGAAAGTCTTTATCCGGTGGGCTTTATTATCTTCTGTTATTGCTTTTGTTCTTGGGTTTACGACTGTTTTTGTTGCTTTAGGTGCCAGTGCTAGTACAATTGGGAAATTCATCGGTTATTATCGTGATTGGTTTGCCCTTGCTGCTGGAATTGTCATTATTATTTTTGGTTTAAATTTTTTGGGGATTTTCAAGATCGCTTTTTTATTTCGTGAGGCGCGTTTTCAGACCCAAAAAACACCTGCTGGTCCTTTAGGCGCGTATATTATCGGTTTAGCTTTTGCCTTTGGTTGGACACCGTGTATTGGCCCTATTTTAGGTCCTATTATAACGCTTGCTGGAACAAAAGAAACTGTGGGAGAGGGAGCTGTTCTCTTAGCGGTTTATGCATTAGGTCTTGCTATTCCTTTTATGTTAGCAGCTTTATTTTCGAGCAGTTTTATGCGATTTTTAGGAGCTTTTCGTATTCATTTAGGAAAAGTTGAAAAAATCATTGGTGTTTTTCTTATTCTTACAGGGATTTTGTTTTTAACAGGTTCTATGCAGGATCTTTCATTTTGGCTTTTAGAACATTATCCTTCGTTGAGTTATATTGAAGATATTCGTTGGCACAATATTATGAATTTTTTTGGATTTTCTCGTTAGTCTTATGTGTTTTTATGGTTAGAAGTTGTCTTTCTATTGTTCTTGCCGCAGGTGAGGGGACGCGCATGAAATCGTCTCTGCCTAAGGTACTTCATAAAATTGCTGGATTGCCTCTTATATGCCATGTTCTAAAACAAATAGAATTGGCAGGCTCTTCACAATTAGTGGTTGTTGTGGGATATGGTGCTAAGGAGGTTACGCACGTTGTTCAGTCATTTGTAAAAGATGTAATGATTTTTGAACAAAAAGAGCGTTTAGGAACTGCCCATGCTGTTTTGTCTGCTCGTTTAGCTTTGCAAAAGGAGGTGGATGATGTGCTCATTGTTTTTGGGGATACTCCTCTCATTCAGCAAGATTCATTGCACCAAATGCGTGCACAGCTTGCTGATGGAGCAGATGTTGTTTTTGCAGGTTTTCATACCAAACATCCAACAGGTTATGGGCGTCTTCTCGAGAAAAATGGTCAATTGATTGCAATTGTAGAAGAAAAAGACGCTAGCGATGAAGAAAAAAAGATTTCTTTTTGTAACGGTGGAATACTCGCTATGCGTGGAAAACATGCACTTTCTCTTTTAGAGAAAGTTGGTAATAATAATGTGAAAAAAGAATATTACTTAACAGATATTGCTTCTCTTGCAACATGCGAAGGATTAGATGTGCGTGTTGTTGAAGTTCCTTTTGAAGATATTGTAGGAATTAACAACGGTTTTGAGCTTTCTGAGGCTGATTCTTTGTGGCAAAAACGTAAAGCGCGCGATTTAATGTTATCGGGTGTTACACTCTTAAAGCCAGAAACACTCTATTTTTCTTATGATACAGAAATTGCACCAGGGGTGGTGATAGAACCAAATGTTTATTTTGGGTTAAACGTAAAAGTACAATCTGGTGCGGTTATTCATGCATTTAGTTATCTCGAAGGTGCTGTGGTTGGTAGAGATGCACAGATTGGTCCCTATGCACGTTTGCGTCCTGGAACAGAGTTGGCAAAGTCCGTAAAGATTGGAAATTTTTGTGAAGTCAAACAAGCTAAGGTAGGAGAATCTTCTAAAATCAATCATTTAAGTTATATTGGTGATGCCGAAATTGGTGCACATACCAATATTGGAGCCGGTACGATTACTTGCAATTATGATGGATTTAACAAATATAAAACCATGATTGGTGATCATGCTTTTGTTGGGTCTAATACGGCACTTGTTTCCCCATTGGTAATAGGGGATGGCTCTTATGTTGCTTCAGGAAGTGTTATTACTGAAAATATTCCTATGAATAGTATGGCTTTTGGGCGTGCACGACAGGTTATAAAAGAGGGCTATGCGACAAAATTTCGAGAGCGTTTGTTAGAAAACAAACAGAAAAAATGATTATTTTCAGCTTATTCTTTTGTTTCGTGTTAATCTAACGATGGATGGAAGATTTATTCTTAAAGATTGCCGTATTCCATGTTTGAATTATTTTTATTATTTATAGTTTTAAATAAAGGCTGTTGGATTGTTTTGTAAAATTTGAATCTTAAGATGTGGGTTGGAGCTTTTTAATGTGTGGAATTATTGGAGTTCTTGGAAAGAGGTGTGTTACGTCCTCTTTGGTTGAGGGGTTAAAACGTCTTGAGTATAGAGGGTATGATTCATCTGGGGTGGCAACGGTCCATAATGGGCATCTTTATCGTGTACGTGCTGAGGGGAAGCTTGTTCATTTAGAAGAAAAATTAAAAAAAACACCTCTGGAGGGAAGTTTAGGGATTGGTCATACCCGTTGGGCTACGCATGGAATTGCTGTTGAACGCAATGCGCATCCCCATGTGACTGAAAAGCTTGCGATTGTTCATAATGGTATTATTGAAAATTTTGTAGAACTGCAAAAGGAACTCATAGAGGATGGTTGTATCTTTGAAACAGAGACGGATACGGAAGTTATTGCACATTTAATAACGCGTGCATTAAAAGATGGTCTTTCTCCGCAAGAAGCCATACGTACCAGTTGGAAAAGGCTGCAGGGGGCTTTTGCTATTGCTCTTATTTTCGAAGGTGAAGATAACCTTATGATTGCGGCTTGTTCTGGTCCACCTCTGGCAATTGGTTATGGAAAAGATGAATTTTTTGTGGGGTCAGATGCCATAGCTTTGGCACCATTCGTTGATTATATTAGCTATATGGAAGATGGGGATTGGGCTGTTCTCACACGGGAAGGTGTTACAATTTATGATGCTAATAATCAACCGGTAAAACGTCCTGTGACGACATTACTTGAAGGGGCTTTATTGATTTCTAAGGGTAATCATCGTCATTTTATGCACAAGGAAATGTTTGAACAACCTGAAGTGATTTCTCATAATTTGGCGCATTATCTTGATCTTGGAAATTATGTCGTTCGACCCCTTGAGAATTTGATTGATTGGAAAAATATTCATCGTCTCCTTTTTGCGAGTTGTGGAACGGCTTATTATTCAACCTTAGTTGCGCGCTATTGGTTTGAGAAATTTGCCGCTTTAAGTGTTGATAATGATGTTGCTTCGGAGTTTCGTTATCGTGAACCTCCTATAACGTCTGATGTGTTATCGCTGTTTGTTTCTCAATCTGGTGAGACAGCTGATACATTGGCTTCTTTGCGTTATTGTCGTGAGCGGGGTGTAAAAACAGCAACAATTGTGAATGTAGAGCAATCAACAATGGCAAGGGAGGCTGATTTTATTCTCCCAACACTTGCCGGACCGGAAATAGGTGTTGCTTCAACAAAAGCTTTTACCTGTCAATTGGCAACGCTTGCTTCACTCGCTCTTAGTGCGGCTAAACAACGTGGCTATCTTTCGGCTCAAATAGAAAAGCAACTGGTTCAACAGTTGGCAGAAGTTCCACGTATTTTAAATGAGGTCTTAAAACTAGAGAGAAAAATTGAATGTATTTGTCGTGATTTGGTAAATGCAAAAAGTGTTCTTTATCTAGGACGTGGAACTTCTTATCCGATTGCTTTGGAGGGAGCCCTTAAACTGAAAGAGCTTTCTTATATTCATGCTGAAGGTTATGCGGCAGGTGAATTAAAGCATGGACCAATTGCTCTGGTGGATGAGACAATACCCGTTATTGTTGTTGCACCGTATGATCGGTGGTTTGAAAAAACTTTTTCTAATATGCAAGAAGTGGTAGCGCGTAATGGTCGTATTATTTTAATAACCGATAAAAAAGGAGCAGAAGTAGCTTGTCTTAAGACTTTATCAACGATCACTTTGCCAGATGTTCCAGAATTTATTTCTCCTATTATTTATGCACTCCCTGTTCAGTTAATCGCTTATCATACGGCTGTTTTATTAGGAACAGATGTTGATCAACCCCGTAATTTAGCAAAATCAGTCACGGTTGAATAAAAGTATATTTCTGAATCTTTTGGAGAATAATCAAGTGTAAGAAATTGATTTATAATGAAACTTATTTTTTCATTTTTCTCTGTTGAACGAGAATACTGAAGAAAGGTTTTTTATTCCTAAATCCTTTACGATAAAACGAAAAATATTTTCTTACCTATCAAAAAATAGATCAGTTATGTGAATATAATGGTAAAAAAAGACGCAATATTGCTTCTACTGTTTTAATGCAGTTGATTTGTTATTCGTTCATGAAGCATAAAGATGGTAAGAGACTGCGTAGATCATTTATGGGTAATTCTAAGAGAAAATCATATTTGAACAGAGAGGTATTTAAGTTTTTTATTAGAGGGTTTTTGTTATCCTGCTCGTAAGAGGCGTGCAGCATCGTTGTGTCCGAAAAGATAAAGGAGCAACCGTAAAGCTTGTCCTTGCTCAGAAGAAAGATGAGGATCGCGTTGTAAAAATAAACGAGCATCTTTTCTTGCCATTGACAAAAGATCGCTATGAACTGCAAGGTTTGCTATATGAAATTCAGGGACTCCAGATTGTTTTGTACCTAAAAGCTCTCCTTCGCCTCGTAGGCGCCAATCTTCTTCAGCAATTTCAAAACCATCTTCTGTATTGCGGATAATATTAAGGCGTGTTGCTGCTGTTTTAGTCAGTGGATCTTTATAGAGCAAAATGCAGGAAGACTTTTTATCGCCTCGTCCTACACGTCCACGTAATTGGTGCAATTGTGAAAGGCCAAAATGTTCCGCGTGTTCGATGATAATGATCGAAGCATCTGGAATATCTACTCCCACTTCAATGACGGTGGTTGCAACTAAAATACGTGTATTTCCACATTTAAAAGATGCCATAGCGGCTTCTTTTTCTGCTGTAGACATTTTTCCATGGATCATACCAACGTGTGCTCCAAAGCGCTCATGGAGAAATGCAAAGCGGTTTTCAATTGAAGTGAGATCAAGAGCTGTCGATTCCTCTACTAAAGGACAAATCCAATAGAGCTTTTCTCCTTTTTCTAATGCAATTGCGATTCTCTCTATAAGTTCATGAAGACGTTTCAAAGAAAGCGTTGCTGTTGTAATGGGTTGTCGTCCCATTGGTTTTTCGGTAATTTTAGAGACATCCATATCACCAAAAGCTGTTAAGACAAGTGTGCGCGGAATGGGCGTGGCGGTCATAACCAGCAGATCAGCTTTATTGCCTTTTTCTGTAAGAGCGATACGTTGATGGACACCAAAACGGTGTTGTTCATCGATAATGGTTAAAGCGAGATTATTATAAGTAACACTGTTTTGTATGAGAGCATGGGTTCCGATGACAATAGAAACTTGACCTGACAGAATATCATTCACGATATTTGTCCGCAATTTCCCTTTTTCTCGTCCTGTTAAAAGCGTTGTTTGTAATCCGACCTTTTCGGCAAGAGGAGCGATGGTGGCAAAATGTTGCCTAGCAAGCACTTCAGTTGGTGCCATTAAAGCTGATTGTCCTGAATTTTCAGCAATTTGTGCCATTGCCATCAATGCAACAACAGTTTTTCCTGCGCCTACATCACCTTGAAGTAGTCTTAGCATCGGTTCTGGTGAAGCAAGATCATTTGCGATATCTTCTACTGCTTTTTTTTGTCCGGTTGTGAGTTGAAAGGGGAGGATATTAAGCAATTTTTTAGTATAAATTCCTGTTGATGGTCGAGAAGTGCCAACAAGAGATTTAGTTTTCAAACGCACGAGTCCTAGTGCCAATTGACAAGCGAGCAATTCATCATAGGCAAGACGTTTGCGTGCTGTACTTTCTAAGGATAGATCATTGGGGTTAATGGGTGCATGGATACGGCGTAAAGCAACAGAAAAAGAAGGAAAATTTTGCTGCTTTTTTACATTTTCATCTATCCATTCTGGTAGAAGAGGAATAAAATCAAGAGCGTTTTGTATGGCGCGTCTTAGTGTCTTTACAGTTAGTCCGGCAGTAGAGGGATAGACAGGTTCGATCAGAGGTATCTGATTTGATTGTTCACTTGGGGCAATATAGTCTGGATGCGCCATTGAAAGCTGTCCATTAAACCATTCAACTTTTCCTGATATAATGACTTTTTTTCCTTCGGGGAGTTGTTTTTTTAGCCAAAGAGGTTGAGCATAAAAAAAGACTAAATTTATTTTTCCTGTGTGATCATGGGCAATAACACGATAGGGAATTCGGTTGTGACCACGGGGTGGTGGTTGATGCTGATCGATGATAATTTCGAGCGTAACAGTATCTCCTTCTTTTGCACAAGTAATGTTGGGACGCATTCTGCGGTCTATAACGGAATGGGGCATTAATTGAAGAAGGTCAATAAGGGTTGCTTCGCGTTGTGTGGGATTAACATCTAAGAGTTTGGTCAATAAACCATAGACTTTAGGTGTAATACCAGAAAGAGTTCGGATAGAATTAAAAAGTGGGGTAAGAAGACTTGGAGGCATGAGCAAATTTAACCTGCCCTTTTTGTTTTTTCTAGACCTTTAGAAGAGCTTTTTGGGGATAAAGTCATAAAGACAAGGTTGCTTTATTTACACATTGAACTTTAGGAAGAGAAATTAATATTTAAAGAAAAATACAATTAAATGGTCAAAAATTAAAGTACTTAGATGAGGTATATTGTTTTTCTTTTTATTTTAGGTGTTTATTTGCTGTGAATAGAAGCATTTTCTTGATAGAACTCTCTTATAAATATTAATAAAATTGGGATATTGCTCCTATGTAGGATGATGAATTTATAGCTTTAAAGTTTGATGATAAACAGAAGTTTTTTCTTTTATAAGGGGTGCTGTTTAGCATTTATTTTGTAGTGGGAAATTGTGAGAGTGGTAAAAAATAAAATGCAAATGCAAGAGAACAAAAATTCTCTTCCTCGCTTTATTCATTTGAGAGTGCATTCAGCTTATTCCTTGCTCGAAGGGGCTTTAAAAATCCCCCAAATTATTCAACAGACGATTTCAGATCATGCACCAGCGGTTGCTATTACCGATACCAATAATTTATTTGGTGCTTTGGAATTTTCACAGCATTGTCTTTCTCATGGGGTCCAACCTATTATTGGTTGTCAGCTTACTGTTGATTTTTGTGATGAAAATGATCATTCACGTTTGGCTAAATGGCGTAATCCTTCTGATTTTTGCTCTATTGTTCTTTTGGCTGCTAGCGAAACCGGTTATGCTCATTTGGTTCGTCTTGTGAGCCGTGCTTATCTTGATAAGTGTGATACTGATCCTCCTCATATTAAAGCTGATTGGTTGTCAGAACACAGTGAAGGCATAATCGCTTTAACGGGTGGAAAGGGAGGACCTATTAATCTTTCTTTGGCAGAAGAGAAAAAAGAACATGCTGTTGAGCGCTTAATTTATTTGAAAAAATCTTTTGCTGATCGTCTTTATGTGGAGTTACAACGGCATGGCTCTTATGACCGGAGAGTAGAAGCTGATCTTATTGAATTGGCTTATGCGCATGAAATTCCTCTTGTAGCAACGAATGAAGCTTTTTTTCTGCAAAGAGAAGGGTATGAAGCGCATGATGCGCTGATGGCTGTTTCAGAAGGACAAATTGTCTCTAATCCAGATCGCAAACGTGTGACACCAGATCATTATTTGAAGTCACAAGATGAAATGGTTACACTGTTTTCTGATCTTCCAGAAGCTTTGGAAAATAGTGTTGAAATTGCATGGCGTTGTCATATTGCCTCGCCTCTTCGAAAACCGATATTGCCTCGTTTTATAGAACAATCTGTTAATTCAGAAACTACTTTAGAAATAGAAGATAGTGAGTTATTAAATCAGGCTAAAGATGGTTTGAAGATTCGGCTTGAAACAATAGGGTTGGCTGAAGGGTATACGATTGCAGATTATGAACAGCGGCTTGATTATGAAATTTCAGTTATTACGCGTATGCAATTTTCTGGATATTTTCTTATCGTTTCAGATTTCATAAAATGGGCAAAGGTTCATGACATTCCCGTTGGACCAGGACGGGGTTCTGGTGCTGGTTCACTTGTTGCTTATGCATTGACGATTACTGATGTGGATCCCTTGCGGTTTTCTCTTCTCTTTGAACGTTTTCTGAATCCAGATCGTGTTTCGATGCCAGATTTTGATATCGACTTTTGTCAAGAGCGGCGCGAAGAAGTTATTCAATATGTTCAAAAAAAATATGGACGTGATCAAGTTGCTCAAATTATTACTTTTGGTAAGTTACAGGCACGTGCAGTTTTGCGTGATGTGGGGCGTGTTTTAGAAGTTCCTTATCGTCAGGTGGATTATCTTACAAAATTAATTCCTGCCACCCCAGGAAGTCAGGTAGAATTAGCAGATGCTATTAAGGATGAACCTAAATTTGAAGAAGAAAAGAAAAAAGATCCCGTTGTTGGACGCGCATTAGATATAGCGCTTCAGTTGGAGGGACTTTATCGTCATGCTTCAACTCATGCTGCTGGGATTGTTATCGGAGATCGTCCACTTTGGGAGCTTGTCCCGATGTATCGTGATCCTCGTTCTGATATGCCTGTTACACAATTTAACATGAAATATGTTGAACAAGCGGGGCTGGTAAAATTTGATTTTCTTGGATTAAAAACGCTTACTGTTTTGAAAATGGCAGTCGATTTTGTTGCCAGAAAGGGGATTAAAATAGATTTATCAAATATTCCTCTGAATGATGAAGCAACCTACGCTATGATGGCACGTGGTGAAACGGTTGGCGTGTTTCAGGTGGAAAGTTCTGGTATGCGCAAGGCGTTGATTGGAATGAAGCCAGACCGTATTGAAGATATTATTGCGCTGGTTGCACTTTATCGTCCAGGTCCAATGGAGAATATTCCAACCTATAATGCACGCAAACATGGGGAAGAGGAAATTGCTTCTATTCATCCTAAAATAGATCATCTGATCAAAGAAACACAAGGTGTTATTGTTTATCAAGAACAGGTGATGCAGATTGCTCAGGTGCTTGCTGGCTATTCGCTTGGGGAAGCCGATTTATTACGTCGTGCTATGGGGAAAAAAATTCATGCTGAAATGCAAAAACAGCGTACGCGTTTTGTTAATGGAGCCGTTGCAGGTGGTGTGGATAAAGATCAAGCTGATATTATCTTTGATCTTTTAGCAAAATTTGCCGATTATGGTTTTAATAAATCGCACGCTGCTGCTTATGCAATTGTTTCTTACCAAACAGCTTATATGAAAGCAAACTATCCCGTTGAGTTTTTAGCTGCTTCAATGACATATGATATGACGAATACAGATAAGCTCAATGATTTTCGGCGTGAAGCATTAAGGTTGGGTATTGAAGTTATTGCACCTTCTATACAAACATCTCATCGTGTTTTTGAGGTTGGTGATAACTGTATTTATTATTCTCTTGCTGCCATTAAAGGTGTGGGAGAAACTGTTGTAGATCATATTGTTTCTTGTCGTGGGAATAAGGTTTTTAAGGATTTGGAAGATTTTTGTGCGCGTGTTGATCCTCGTATTGTTAATAAGCGTGCGATGGAAAGTTTAGTTTGTGCTGGTGCTTTTGATTGTTTTAACATTGCACGTGAGGTTTTATTAGCCAATCTTGGAACCCTTCATGCGCGTGCACTTCGTATTCTCGATGACAATTCTAGCGGGCAGGTTGATATATTTGGAATGGCAGGCGGATTAAAAGAACCATTGATTTTATCGCAAACAACCCCTTGGTTGCCGGCTGAGAAACTTTATCGAGAATTTCAAGCTATAGGTTTTTACTTTTCTGCGCATCCTTTGGAGGAATATCAAGCTATTCTAAACAAAAAACGCATTCAGACTTGGGGTAATTTTGCTAATGCCGTTAAAGGGGGAGCAACGGCTGCACGGCTTGCTGGAACTGTTGTGGCAAAAAACGTGCGCAAAACAAAATCTGGTAAAAAAATGGGAATTATTCATTTTTCTGATACAAGTGGACAATATGAAGCAGTTCTCTTTTCTGAGGCACTCTCGGATTATGAAGAGATGCTAGAACCCGGAAAATCTTTTATTATTACGGTGAGCGCAGAAAATCGTTCTGAAGGAGTTAGTTTGCGAATTGAAACAATTCAGTCTTTGGAAAATGAATCATTACAACAGCATAAAATGATGCGTCTCTTTATAAAAACAGTTGATATGCTTCCACAAATTGAACAAAATTTAAATCTTGGGGGGAATGGAGAGGTTGGGCTTATTTTAATTCAAGAGGATGGATTGCGAGAAGTCGAAATTGCGCTTCCTAAGCGATATAAGGTAAATTCACATGTCGCAAATGCTATGAAATTAATTCAGGGTGTTGTTGATGTAGAATTGAGTTAAAGAAAGATTAAAGATGGGAGCTGATTTTGAGTGGTGTTTTTGCTTTTAGGAGAGCTAAAAATTGAGCTTTTAAAATCAGATTGTAGGTTTCGAAAAATATTGCTTTTATTAGAGTAAATTATGATATTTTTTAGTGTCATAAAATTAAAAAAATCTCGTTCTTTCGTAATATTCAAAGTGCCGGAAGAATTTTATAAGTTTTTATCATTATTTTTTATAGAATTCATCGCATCATACATGTAAAGCCAATTGAGATCTGACATAATGCTCTCTGGTGTACGAATTTTCATCATGAGATTGCGTGCAATTGCTATGGGACCGGTTGCGTGATAGGCTAATCTATTGAAATCTCCGCGTTTTTTTACTGCTGCAATACGCGGGGTGCGTGTTGTTTCGTAAAGCGAAAGTGCTTTCGTTAATGAAAAATCTTTCAATGAAAGTGCTTTTGCTAATGTGGCAGCATCTTCGATTGCCATAGCGGCACCTTGTGCTGCAAAAGGTAAGGCAGCATGTGCGCAATCGCCAACAAATACTTGTCTCTCTAAACCGATAAAACGATTTTGTTTCATTTGAAAAAGTGGCCAATAACTCCATTCATCAATATGATCAAAGATTTGTAAGATTTTTGAATTCCAATCTTTAAAAAGAGATTTGAGTTTTTCTTTATCTCCTTTATGGGCCCATCCTTCTTTTGAATTTTCTCCATGCGTAATGGCGACAAAATTAAAAATTTTTTCTGACGATTGAATGGGGTAGACAACAAGATGATTTTTTGGTCCCATCCAAGCCGTAATTGTCTTCATATTTTGCAATGAAGAACGAAAGTTTTGAGGAAGATTATCAGATGTTGTTGTTGCACGCCAAGCAATAAAGCCACTAAAATTTGCTTTTTCATGAAAAGGAGATTGTTGCCGTAATGTTGACCAAACGCCATCACATCCGATCAGGAGGGGCGTTGAATAAAGCTGTTCTGTTGCCGTATCTGTTTTTATTGTCGTGATTTTAATGTTGGTTGCCGATTGGGTAGAAGATACAATCGTTTCGCCTGCTTTGTATTTGATCAAAGGATTTTCAATCACTGCATTATATAAAATTTTTTGTAAAGCCGCGCGGTGAATCGTCATATAAGGGGCTTTCCAATATTTTTCTGTTAGATTAATAAGATGAGCCCGTAGATGTATTTTTAAAGATAATCCATCTTTTAACTCAAGAAAATATGGGATTGTCGCGACTTCAGTGAGTTTGTTAAGAAGTTTCCAGCGAGCAAGAATAGATGTTGCATTTGATGTCAGTTGAATACCAGCGCCTATCGTTTCAAGTTGCTTACACTTTTCGATAATGGTGCTTGCAATTCCTTTATGAGCGAGTGCTAAAGCAGTGCTTAAACCAGCAATTCCTCCTCCAACGATGATGGGTGATTGTTCCACAAATGATTTCATATTAAACAAGCAGAATTAAAAGAGGGGTTATTAAGAAAGCCAAAAAACGCAATTATAATAGCTTTTCTGGATGATATAAGCATCCTGTTGGGTTTGTTTGATCGTATGATAGCGAGGGAACATAACGATAAAGGGTTGAGCAGTAAGGGCAAATTTTCTCATCTGCTGCTCCCATATCGATAAAGATATGAGGATGATCGAATGGGTGTGTAGCGCCTACACACATAAATTCTTTCACACCAATTTCGATTGTTTTATATCCAAGGTCATTTTGGAAATGAGGAATATTGTGATCAGCCATGGCATACAAACTCCAGAATAAATTTTCTCATCAGCTATGATTGGGCTCTTCTATTTTATAGGCGTGAGTTTGTAATAAAGCGTATAATAATGCAAGATGCTTTTTAAGACAAATTTCTCTTCTTTTATGCTATATTAGAATAGTTGTCTTACTTTTAGTGCTTTGCGCATAGCAATAATTCCAAGTACTTTTAAATATTAAATGGAAAAATGATGAGGGAAGTTAGGTATTGATATATTATTATGATGATAACATATTATCAAATGTTATGTGAGATATTTCGTCAAGGATTTTAGAAAATATAAAAGAAAATTATTTAGGATATATGGAACAGAGGGTGGTAGATAAAATTTCTATATCGAATATAACAATGAAAAATCCGGTACGGTTTATTAATCGAGAGTTTTCATGGCTACAATTTAATAATCGTGTTTTGATGGAAGCGGCTAATTCGAAACATCCTTTATTAGAACGTCTACAATTTCTTTCTATTTCAGCTGCAAATCTTGATGAGTTTTTTATGGTTCGTGTTGCAGGACTAGCAGCTCAAATTCGTGCTCGCGTTACAGCGTGCAGTGCAGATGGGCACACTCCACAGGAACAACTTGATATTGTATTAGCTGAGATTTCAAAGCTGCAGGCTCACCAACTACGAGAATTGAATGTTTTACGTGATGAATTAAAAAAGAATGATATTGAAATTATTTGTTCTGATGATCTTTCAGAAATTGAAAAATCATGGCTTGAAAAATATTTTCTTGAGACAATTTTTCCTGTTTTAAAACCTTTACCTGTTGATTCTACTCATCCTTTTCCATTTATTCCTAATTTAGGGCTTTCTATTGGGCTTCAATTGTCTGGAGAAACTGATCAGAATTCACACACAGTGTTGTTGTCTATTTCAATGCTTTTAAGGCGTTTCGTTCTTCTTCCTCAAGAAGGTAAACATTTTCGTTTTATCGCATCTGAAGATGTTATTTGCCTTTTTATTAAACATGTATTTCCTAACTATGAGGTTAAAGGAATTGGTACATTTAGAATAATCCGAGATAGCGATATTGAAGTAGAAGAAGAAGCTGAGGATCTTGTTCATTTTTTTGAAACTGCTCTCAAAAGGCGGCGCCGTGGGCAGGTTATTCGAGTTGAGTTTGACGCAAAAATGCCAGAGAGTTTACGCCAATTTATAGCGAATAGTCTCGCTGTTCCTGATAATTGTATTAATGTCCTTGACGGATTTTTAGCGCTTAATACGGTATCAGAAATTGTTTCTATTCCCCGCGATGATCTTAAATTTATTCCTTATATTTCTCGTGTTCCAGAATGTATTCGTAAACATAAAGGGGATTGTTTTGCGGCTATTCGTGAAAATGATATTGTGATTCATCACCCCTATGAGACATTTGATGTTGTTGTCCAATTTTTACGTCAAGCTGCTTGCGATCCTGATGTTGTAGAAATAAAACAAACACTTTATCGTACATCAAATGATAGTCCAATTGTTGGCGCTTTGATTGAAGCAGCTGAACAGGGAAAGTCTGTGACTGCTTTGGTAGAACTTAAAGCACGTTTTGATGAGGAAGCAAATATTCGTTGGGCCCGGGATCTTGAATGTGCTGGAGTTCAAGTTATTTTTGGTTTTATTGCATTAAAAACGCATGCTAAGATGTCATTAGTTGTGAGACGTGAGGGAAAACGTCTTCGCTCTTATGTTCATCTTGGAACAGGAAATTATCATCCCATTAATGCTAAAACTTATACCGATCTTTCTTTTTTTTCCACGGATGATGATATCGCTCATGATGTTGCGTTATTATTCAATTATATTGCGCAATATGAGCGTCCAAATGAAACAATGAAGATTGCTTTTTCACCCTTAACACTGCGTGGTCGTATCTTAGAGCATATTGAGGGAGAAATTGTTCATGCACAACAGGGAGGGTTTGCTGCTATTTGGATGAAAGTTAATGCATTGGTTGATCCTGAAATTATTGATGCTTTATATCGTGCCAGTCAAGCAGGGGTGCAAATTGATTTGGTTGTGCGGGGGATATGTTGTTTACGTCCTGGTATTCTAGGAATTTCGGATAATATTCGTGTAAAATCAATTGTCGGGCGTTTTCTTGAACATAGTCGCATTTTTTGTTTTGGGAATGGTCAAGATTTGCCTAATGAAAATGCACTCGTTTACTTAGGCTCTGCTGATATGATGCCTCGTAATTTGGACTATCGTATTGAAATATTGGTTCCGGTTTTTAATAAAATAGTGCGTCAAAAAATTCTTTTACAGATTATGTTAGCTAATATCATTGATAATCAACAAAGCTTTGATATACTTAAGGATGGAACATCAAAACGTATTACACCGCAGATAGGTGAAAGTCTATTTAATGCGCAGGAGTATTTTATGGCCAATACAAGTTTTGCGGGGGAAAATGAGTCTTTTGAGTCTTCTGTTTCGCGCTTGGTTGCGTTGCATCGGCAACAAGCCGAAATACATAAAGACTAAAATCCAATGACATATAGAGATGCTCAAGGTCGGTTAAAAGGGCGTAAGCCTGTTGCTGTTATTGACATTGGCTCAAATTCTGTTCGGTTGGTTATTTATGAGGGGCTTGTTCGATCACCAACAGTTTTATTTAATGAAAAGATTCTTTGTGGTCTCGGTCATGGTGTGGCGAAAACAGGATTTTTAGAAGAAAAATCGATGAAAATGGCGTTGCAAACACTGAAACGGTTTCGTACGCTTTGTCGACAGATTGGGGCAGATGAGGTCTATACTTTAGCAACAGCAGCAGCACGAGATGCACAGAATGGCGTAGCATTTATTCAGCATGCTGAAGATATTTTGCAAAATAAAATATATCTTCTTTCAGGAAGTGAAGAAGCTATGTATTCAGCATATGGAGTTGTGTCTACTTTTTATCAACCAAAAGGTATTTCTGGGGATCTTGGTGGTGGAAGTCTTGAGCTGATTGATATTGATCATTCTGATGTTGGT
This sequence comes from Bartonella sp. AP72JLCBS, assembly GCF_042195705.1. Taxonomy (NCBI): domain Bacteria; kingdom Pseudomonadati; phylum Pseudomonadota; class Alphaproteobacteria; order Hyphomicrobiales; family Bartonellaceae; genus Bartonella; species Bartonella sp. AP72JLCBS. The sequence goes on from NZ_JBHIOU010000008.1 coordinate 28,855, forward strand.
GAAGGGATAACGCTCCCATTGGGTGGTTTAAGGCTACAGTATATGTCAAATAATGATAGTGCTGTAGCTACAAAAATTGTACATGAGCAATTTTATAAATCGTCTGTTGTTCGTGCTCGTAAAGGTATAGCACGTTATTTTTATGCAGTAGGGGGGACATGGCGTAATTTGGCAAAACTCCATATGGCAATGAAACACTATCGGCTCCCTGTTATGCATGGCTATGAAGTTGATGCTGTTGAAATGGAGAACTTTTTACGTCTTGTAGCACGTGGCAATATTGATAATATGAGAGGGATTGCAGCGGTTTCTCAGAACCGTCGAAAACTTTTATCTTATGGGGCAATAGTTCTTATTGAACTCATTCAGTGTATGGAGTTTGAAAAGATAATCTTTTCTGGTGCTGGCGTTCGTGAAGGTTTTCTTTATTCACGATTGCCGCAGGCGATTCGACTTTCAGATCCTCTCATTGCAGCATGCACAGAAATGGCTATTTTACGGGCACGTTCACCAAAACAAGCAGAAGAACTCATTGATTTTACGACGAATGCTTTTGAAGTTTTTGGAATTTCAGAAACCGAAAATGAATGCCGTTATCGTCAAGCCGCTTGTCTTCTTGCGGATATTGGTTGGCGTATACATCCAGATTATCGAGGCAATGAAGCAGCAAATCAAATAGCTTTAGGATCTTATCCAGGAATTTCTCATGAAGGGCGCCTTTATGCGGCACTTGCTGTTTTTTTTCGCAATACGAGTTTATTGGTTGATAAAGAATCTCTTCCCATTTTTCAATTAGCAACTCAAAATATAATTGAAAAAGCACGTATTCTTGGCGAAACTATGCGTATTGCTCATCTTTTTAGTGCTTCTGTTGCAGGAATTTTACCTCATTTATTGTGGCATAAAAAAGCAGATCATATTATCCTGCAGATCCCAAAGAATTACGCTGGGTTATTAGGAGAACGTCCTCTTGGACGATTACAGAAGTTATCAAAAATAATAAAACAACCTCTCGCTTTTGAAATTTTTTGATTTTTTTCCTAATTTATTCGTGTTTTATGTCTTAATAATAGGGCCATTGACGAGGGATAAACTAGGTAGCCTATCATCATGAGCTGGACAATAGGACTTGTTCCATAACGCCCATGCTAGACACCACGCAAAGCATTTGTAATGCCTGAGCATTCATAAAAGAAAACATAATTTTTTATTCTGTTACTTGCATCACAGGATGGATTTTTCACTTCATAAGCTTCATGTGAAAATGAAAAGTTTTGTCCATTTTTACGTGAAAAGGTTTTCTTTTTATGCTGTGTCGTTATAACGTTTCTGTTTAGCTTGCTCGATTATCTTCATAAGATTACGATTGTAACCAACGCGATAAAAAACAAGTTTTAAAGATTTTGGGAGAGATCCATTGGTTACATGACGCTGGAATGTTGAAATACTCATATGAAACAGTTTTGCACTTTCACGGTCTGTCAAAAGAATATCATTTCAGTCATTATAAAATCCTTTCACTATAAAAAATAGAAATAAATCACAACTATTTATTAACCATGATTTTTGAATCCTTTGAAAGGTATTTAATTTATAAAAAACAGCGCTTTATCATATAATTCTTATGTGAAACTTTATGAGTCTTATTGAGATGGAGTGAGAGAATCTTACGATATTCGGAGGTCTAATTCAATATAAATAACGCTAGATTATTTTTAGAAATCAATATATTGCTTTTGTTAGGTATTTTAGTTGTTATGCTGGCTCGTTTTTGATTGTTAGATTGCAATCTCGGTAGTTTTTAATACGATATGGTGACGTGAGGCATTATATCTTTGTTTGTTCCTATTTCTAGGCTGCTATTTTTGTAATGAATGCGCTTTTATTATCAGAACTTTTTTTTTCAAAACTTTTAAATAAGGAACTGTCTGTTTTTTTAGATTATTTTTAATGGGATTGCTATTTAATTGACCTGATAAAGATTTAGCTATCATTTTAATGAGAGTTTACTATTTAATTTTTTAACTTTGTCAGAAGTGGGCTTTATTTATCCTGTTTGCGTTGGTCTATAGGGCATACCAATTGATATAGATAATGAGTAGCATAATGGATTTTTCAAAATGAAAATGTAAATTAAAGCTGTTTTGTGCTTATTTTTCCATCGTTAAAGTAAAACCCTATCTGTCCCTTTAGCAGTTGTTCGGCTTTTTTACCAAATATTTCATAGCGCCAGCCATTCATAGCGGGAATATTTTTCTTTATTCCTCCATTGGCAATTTTTTCTAAATCATTAGATGTTGCAATAATTTTAGGGGCAATGCTGTTTTCATTTGCAACAATTTTTAATAACACTTTGAGCAGATCGATAACAGCGGCTGTCGTATCATTGAGTGGATTATGTTTAGGAATGGGGGGTAAAGTAGAAAGATCCACCTCTAAGCCTTCATGGACAGCTTTGATTAATGATTGAGCAATTGAGAGTTTATCCCAATTCTTATTAAGACTGCGCAATCGTTTTAATGCAGATTCATCTTTTGGTTGTTGGGTTGCTATTTCTATAAGACATTCATCTTTTATGATATGACGACGTGGCATATTGTATCTTCGTGCTTCACGTTCACGCCAAGCTGCTATCTTTTGTAATACAGCAAGTTCACGTGGCTTTTTAATTTGTCCTTTCACTTTTTTCCATGCTTCATCTTCTGGCATATCATAGGTTTTAGGATTTAAAAGGATTGTTAGTTCATCATCCATCCAGTGAGCACGTTGATTTTTTTCTAACCTTTTTTTCAATAACAGGTAAACATCTCTTAAATAGGTTACATCGGCAAGTGCATAGAGCAGTTGTTTTTCAGACAAAGGTCGGCAACTCCAGTCTGTAAAGCGGGAAGATTTATCAAGATGATGCCCCGTGCAACGTTGTACAATTTGATCATAGGAGATAGAATCACCAAATCCACAAATTGATCCTGCTATTTGCGTATCAAAGAGAGGGGAAGGAATAACACCTCCAAGATGATAAATTGTTTCAATATCTTGGCGCGCAGCATGAAAAACTTTTACAACTTTTTTATCGACCATAAGGTCAAAAAATGGTTGTAAATCAATATCTGGTGCTATGGGATCAATCAAAACTGTGACATCTGGTGATGCGAGCTGGATTAAACACAGTTGAGGCCAAAAAGTTGTTTCGCGGATAAACTCAGTATCGACTGTTACAAAATCAGAGGTACGTAGAGCGTTAAGTGCAATTTCAAGATCTGTTGTTTGTGTAATAAGATTCATCATTTTATTATAATTCGATAAATTAAATTTGTCCTTTGTTGACTTTATTTTTGAGTTTTTATTCTCATATCTTGACAAATGGTTATTAAAAAGCGTTTGTAGCGCATGTGAATATTATAATCAAAGGCAAAAAACATGCATCGTTATCGCAGTCATCATTGTGCGGCTCTCCGTAGATGTGATGTAGGAACACAAGTTCGTCTTTCGGGGTGGGTTCATCGTGTTCGTGATCATGGAGGGATTCTTTTTGTGGATTTACGTGATCATTTTGGAATCACACAAATTGTTGCTGACCCTGCTTCACCAGCTTTTAAAGTTATTGAAAAAGTGCGTTCTGAATGGGTTATTCGTGTGGATGGGGAGGTATGTGCTCGTTCTGATGAGGTTATTAATGCAACGCTTCCAACAGGTGAGATTGAAATTTTTGCACAAGAGGTAGAAATTCTTTCAAAATCTGATGAGCTTCCTTTACCGGTTTTTGGTGAGCCTGATTATCCAGAAGATATTCGATTAAAATATCGTTTTCTTGATTTGCGTCGGGAGACTATGCACAAAAATATCATGCGTCGGACTGAAATTATTGCGGCTATGAGACGGGCTATGCAAAATAATGGTTTTACGGAATTTACGACGCCACTTTTGACAGCTTCATCGCCGGAAGGAGCGCGTGATTTTTTGGTTCCAAGTCGTGTTCATCAGGGAAAATTTTATGCGCTACCGCAAGCGCCACAGCAATATAAACAATTGTTGATGATGTCAGGTTTTGATCGTTATTTTCAGATTGCTCCATGTTTTAGAGATGAAGATCCAAGGGCCGACCGTCTTCCTGGTGAATTTTATCAATTAGATGTTGAAATGAGTTTTGTTGAGCAAGAAGATGTTTTAGCAACTATGGAACCTATTATGCGTTCTATTTTTGAAGAATTTGCAGATGGAAAGACTGTGACACAAAGCTTTCCTCGCATTTCCTATGATGAAGCAATGCAAAAATATGGTTCTGATCAGCCTGATCTACGTAATCCGATCATTATGGAAGATGTTTCTCAGCATTTTTATAATTCTGGTTTCAAAGTCTTTGCTCAAATTTTAGCGAATGATGAGAATGCTCAAGTGTGGGCTATTCCAGCTAAAACGGGTGGAAGTCGTGCTTTTTGTGATCGTATGAATGTATGGGCACAAGGCGAGGGGCAACCAGGGCTCGGTTATATTTTTTGGCGTGAAGAAGAAGGAAAATTTGAAGGAGCAGGGCCTATCGCCAAAAATATTGGTGAACAGAGGACTGAAGCAATCCGTATACAGCTTGGGCTTGAAAGTGGGGATGCCTGTTTTTTTGTAGCTGGCGATCCAAAAAAGTTTTCATCTTTTGCCGGAGCAGCACGCACAAGGGTAGGGGAAGAATTAGATCTTCTTGATAGAGATAGTTTCTCTTTGGCGTGGATTGTTGATTTTCCATTTTTTGAATGGAATGAAGATGAAAAAAAGATTGATTTTGCACATAATCCTTTTTCCATGCCTCAAGGGGGAGAAAATGCCCTTGCCTGTCAAGATCCTCTTACTATTAAAGCTTTTCAATATGATCTTGTTTGCAATGGTTATGAAATTGCATCAGGTGGAATTCGTAATCACTTACCAGAAATGATGCTTAAAGTTTTTGAACTTGTAGGACTTTCTAAGGAAGTTGTGAAAGATCGTTTTGGTGGTCTTTATCGTGCATTCCATTATGGGGCTCCACCACATGGTGGTATGGCTGCGGGAATTGACCGCATTATTATGCTGTTACAAGGTGTTAAAAATTTGCGTGAAGTTGCTTTATTCCCTATGAACCAACAGGCGCTTGATCTTTTAATGAGCGCTCCGTCTGATGTTTCTCCTACACAATTACGTGATTTAGGAATCCGCATGGCTCCTACTCACAAAAATAGCTCATAAAGTTGATAATGGATTGGTTTCATCTTTTCTACGTAGAGTGAAGTTTTGATGCCTTTCAAGAGTCAACGGTGTGTGCGTGTACTGTTTGTGAAATTTAGATAGGCAAAACGCTATTGTGTTGATTCTTTACGAGGCATTTTTATTCCTTGTTTCTATAGTGGCTTTTCCCCTTGTGATAGGTGAGGAAATAATTATAATTGCTTGATCATGAATAAATTAGAAATAAAAGAATTCTATAATATTCGGGAGCCTCATTTTAGTTGAAAAAAATTAATTATCTTTATATGTCAATATATTATTTATTTTTTATTGAAGTTTTTACAACGTTGTAGCAGAGAATTGTGTCTCTTCGTTTTTATGAGAATAATGTGGTTTTCCATTCTATGGACTTACTCTGAAAAGTTTAAATTTCATAAGCTTTGAACATTTTTTTGGTTTTTCGTAGAAAAACTGAATGGGGTTGTTATACAATTTATCTTTATAATAAAAGATGATGTTTGAAAGGTGCTTTTGTCATTTCAGAAAAGATGAAATAACTCTTTGTGGGCAGTTAAATTATCGTCGAATTTGACAAAGCTTTCAATAAATTACTTAGGACAAGGGGGGAAGGACATGTATAAATTTTTCAAATTGATATAATTTTCTGTTCATGTTCTAATTGCAGCGTTTGTTTTTATGTAATTGACTTTTAATAAGAAAGTCGACTCATAGAAGATTTCATTAAATAAATCCTATAAAATAATTTCTTATTATTGTGGGAATTGTTGTTTTAATACTATGTCTGATAAAATGAATTTACCTTTTGATAAAGAACATATTGAACCAATAGAATTACGTTCTGCTTTACAGGAACGTTATTTGGCTTATGCACTTTCTACGATTACACACCGTGCATTGCCTGATGTACGTGATGGATTGAAGCCGGTCCACCGGCGGATTGTTCATGCGATGCGTCTTCTCAAACTAAATCCTGGACAGTCTTATGCGAAATGTGCGCGGATTGTTGGTGATGTCATGGGAAAATTTCATCCTCATGGGGATGCGTCTATTTATGATGCCTTGGTGCGCTTGGCTCAAAGTTTTGCTGTTCGTTATCCGTTGGTTGATGGGCAAGGCAATTTTGGTAATATTGATGGTGATAATGCTGCTGCCATGCGTTATACGGAAGCACGTATGACTGAAGTGGCTGCATTGTTACTTGAAGGAATTAATGAGAATGCTATTGATTTTCGTTTAACCTATAATGAGGAAGATGAAGAGCCTGTTGTTTTACCAGGAGCTTTCCCTAATCTTTTAGCAAATGGTTCTTCTGGTATTGCTGTTGGTATGGCAACATCTATTCCCCCCCATAATGTTGCTGAGCTTTGTGATGCAGCACTCCATTTGATTGCGCATCCCGATGTAAATGATGAGGAATTAAATCAATTTGTTCTTGGTCCTGATTTTCCGACGGGGGGAATTTTAGTTGAACCTAAAAAAAGTATTGAGGAATCCTATCGTGTTGGGCGTGGATTCTTTCGCTTGCGTTCACGTTGGCATCAGGAATCTGGTAGCCGTGGTTCTTATGTGATTGTTGTAACTGAAATTCCCTATCAGATTCAAAAGTCACGTCTTATTGAAAAAACAGCAGAGTTATTGCTTGCACGCCGATTGCCAATGCTTGAGGATATCCAAGATGAATCAGCAGAAGATATCAGAATCGTGCTGGTTCCTAAAAATCGGTCGGTTGATCCGGAGCTCCTTATGGAGTCTCTTTTTAAATTGACTGACTTTGAAGTAAGATTTCCCCTTAATCTGAATGTTTTGTCTTTGGGAAAAATACCCAATGTCCTTTCTTTGCGAGAAAGTTTGCAGCAATGGCTTGAACATCGTCAAGAAGTGCTTATTCGTCGCTCTCATTATCGGCTTGATCAAATTGATAGCCGATTGGAAATTCTTCATGGATATCTTATTGCCTATTTAAATCTCGATGAGGTCATTCAGATTATTCGTGAAGAGGATGAACCGAAAAAGAAGCTGATTAATCGGTTTGAATTAACAGAAAATCAAGCTGAAGCTATTCTTAATATGCGCTTGCGTTCTTTGCGTAAGCTTGAGGAATTTGAAATTCGTAAAGAATTTGAAAGTTTGAAAGCTGAAAAAGAAAAGCTACAGAATTTGTTAGCTTCTCCTATAAAACAGTGGAAAATAATTTCAGAAGAAATCAAAAAAGTTCGAAACACTTTTGGGCCTGAAACACTCTTGGGGAAAAGACGTACGACGTTTGAAGAGGCACCAAGACATGATCTTGATGATATTCAACAAGCAATGATCGAAAAAGAACCGATTACTATTGTTATTTCTGAAAAGGGGTGGATGCGTGCTTTGAAGGGACACTTGAACGATTATAAAGCACTTTCTTTTAAAGAAGGAGACAGTTTAAAGTTAGCCTTTCCAGCATTTACGACCGACAAGATTGTGCTGATCAGTACGGGGGGGAAGTTTTTTGCTATTGGTGCAAATAATTTACCTGGAGGGCGGGGACATGGTGAACCTATTCGTCTCTTAGTTGATATGGATGATGAGCACGATGTTCTCACAGCTTTTGTGCATCACGCCGAGGAAAAATTTCTCTTGGTTTCATCTCACGGTAATGGTTTTATTGTTTCTTCTGCAGAAGTGATCGCCAATACACGAAAAGGAAAGCAAGTGATGAATGTGAAAGCTCCTGATAAGGTAAAGCTTTGTGTTCCGGTAAATGGTGATCATGTTGCTGTAGTCGGTGAAAACCGTAAAATGCTTATTTTTTCTATTGAACAAATACCAGAAATGAATCGCGGTAAAGGTGTTCGTTTACAGCGTTATAAAGAAGGTGCTGTTGTTGATGCCAAGACTTTTAATTTATCAGAAGGCTTAAGTTGGCAAGATACAGCTGAACGAATCTTTAACCGTCAAGCTGATGATCTCATTGAATGGATGGGAATGCGTGCGGGCGTCGGGCGTTTGGTTCCAAGAGGATTTCCAAAATCAGGAAAATTTATCAATTAAATATATTTTATAAATGGGAAAGTTCCCTATGGTTTTATGATTGTGTAAGATATTAATTTATAAAGATAATTTATTATTTTTTATATTGAACGAAAGACCTAAAGCGTAAGTTTTTCTCTTATTTCGATCTTGTTTAGGTTAAACCAATCAAAACTGTTTGTTTGCCTGTCATGAGATGAAAGACCAGCCCGTCTTCATAAAAACTATTGAAGAAAAGAATCAAAATATTTTTTAATAAACCGTTTCACAGACAAGAGTTGTTGCAACAATAGGTATGTTTGTTTTTTTACATTATACCATTTATGGGCGCTGTCGTGAAATGATTTGATATTTCGAGAGCTGTATCTTTAAACAAACAATGTGAATGTTTAACACAAGAGTGTTCTATTTGAAGATGTTTTATTTTGTCTGATAGGTTTATCTTCTTATTGTTCAAGAGAGATGTTATTAATCTTTCGTAGTAATATTTATTCGTTAGGATTACTATGATATTGCCTAAAAAGATAACCACGTTCAGCCCATAAGACGAGAAGTATGGCAGTGAGACTCAGAAAGAAAAATCCTGCTGAGTTTGGGATGGTTGTTTCATCAAATTGTTGGGCAATAAAAAAGCTAAGTCCTGCACCGATAGATGTTTGAAGAAAGCCGGATACAGAAGAAGCTGTTCCAGCTATTTCTCCTACAGGTTCAAGAGCGAGTGTATTGAAATTGGCCATAATACCACCGCAGGTAAACATTAATATACAATATAACGTCATATAAAAAGGAAAAGGGATAACACCACCTGCTAAGATGGACCCAATAAACCAAATGCATGAAGTGGCACAAAAGAGCAAAAGCATAGTATGAGCAATACGCCGCATTCCAAGGCGTCCAACGAGTTGAGAGTTAAAGAATGATGATAGAGCTTGAAATGCAGCACCAACTGCAAAAGCAATAGGGAACCAAAGTCCTAGATTATAGATCCCTTCATATGTTTGTTGTGATGTATTAACGGCGGTAAAGATACAGCCTAAAATAATGGACGTTGCAAGTGTATAGCAAAGTGTTGTGCGATTGGTTATTACAATCCATAAGTTGTGTTTAACTGAAGAAAAGGAAAGAGAGCGTTGCGCATAAAGAGTTTCAGGCAAGCGCAGTTGAATCCAAATCATCAGTCCTAAACCAATCATTGCCATGAAAATAAAAATATATTGCCAATGTCCGAGCAGTAAAATGATCTGTCCTGTTGCGGGACCAACCATTGGTGCAACAAGAAAAACCATCATAACAATAGACATAACTTCTGCCATTTTTCGACCACTGTAGAGATCACGTACGACGGAAACTGTGAGCACGCGCATAGCAGCCCCTCCAATTCCTTGCAAGATACGTAAAATAAGTAAGAGAGAAAAATCAGTTACAAAGGCACAGCCAATCGCCGTAAATGAATAAAAAGCAAGCCCGAGAAGAATAAGTTTACGTCGTCCATACCTATCGCTTATTGGACCGAAAAATATTTGAGCAATACCATAGCTAATAAGATAACTCGAAATGATATAATGTTGATCATTTTCATTGAGAACATTTAAGCCGTCTAAAATATCGGGCATAGCTGGCAGCATAATATCAACAGCTATAGCGTTAATAGCCATGAGCGAAGCAATAAGAATAACAAATTCTTTATAGCCAATTTTGTTTCTAATCGCATCTCTATGCGTTTGTTCATCGACTGAATATGACATATGGCATCCTTGAAATAAAAATTTCGTCTGAAAACAGCTCTTTTTAAGAGTCTGAATAAAATGAAAGATACCTATGATTGATTACATGGAATATTTTTTTCTTTCAAAAGTTCCTGTAACTCATTGTTTTGAAACATCTCTTTAACAATATCACAGCCTCCGATAAATTCACCTTTGATATAAAGCTGTGGAATTGTTGGCCAATTTGAGTAATCTTTAATCCCTTGACGCAATTCGTTAGAAGTTAAGATATTAATCCCTTTATAATTCAATCCTAAATAATCAAGAATTTGAACAACTTGTCCTGAAAACCCGCATTGCGGAGCGTCAGGTGTTCCTTTCATGAATAAAATGACGTCGTTTGTTTTAATTTCGTTGTCAATAAAATCATGAACAGTGGTCATTTTTATCCCTCGATATTTCAGATTTTTATCAGTGTGTAATTTATATTCATACTGCTTTTAATCGTATTAAATGTGTGAATGCAAGAAGAAATTTTAGATTATTTTGGGACATTTGTTTGCAACATTAAGGCGTGAAGGTCATTTCCCATATTGCCTTTAAGGGCATCATAGACCATTTTATGTTGTTGAACACGGGTTTTACCACGAAAACTTTCAGAAATAACTTCTGCAGCATAATGTTCCCCATCTCCAGCAAGATCACGAATTCTTACAGTAGCATCAGGAATGCCTTCACGAATAAGCGTTTCAATTGCATGGGCACTCATTGCCATCATTATTCTCCTATGTTGTTCATTTTTTATAAAGGCTGTTTAAGAGAAAAAACAATTTTTATTCTTCACCCATAAATTGTGGAAACCAGTTTTCATAGGCTTTTGTGAGTTTGTCTACTGAAAGTGTTAATATCCCATCTATATTAAGAGAAGTACCCTCGACTTGACCTAGCTCTGTTAAAGAAACTGTATTGATTTGTGCACGCTCTTTAAGACTATTAAGAGAGTGAGGTTTGACGGCTAAAAGATAACGTCCTTGGTCTTCTCCAAAAAGTTCTGCATGATGGGGTGATTTATTGCTTAATTTTACTTTGATTCCTTTACCTGCTTTAATGACCATTTCAGCAAGTGCTATCGCTAATCCTCCGTCAGAAAGGTCATGGGCGGCGTGAATAAAACCACGATGTATGACATCTCGAACAAATTGACCATGCTTTTTTTCAAGTTGTAAATCTACAGGGGGGGGGGGGCCTGCATCAATATTTAAAATGTTACGTGCATAGATTGATTGTCCTAAATGGGAGCCGCAATTTCCTACTAAAACAAGAATATCTCCATTTTGCATACCACTTATTGTTACCATTTTAGACCAATCATTAAGAAGGCCTACACCAGCAATTGTGGGGGTTGGAAGAATGGCTTCCCCATTTGTTTCGTTGTAAAGAGAAACATTGCCTGAAACGATAGGAAAATCAAGGATTCTACAAGCTTCTCCTATACCTTTAATAGCAAAAACCAGCTGTCCCATAATTTCAGGTTTTTCAGGGTTACCAAAATTGAGATTATCTGTAGCAGCCAGTGGTGTTGCACCTGTCGTACTAATGTTTCGCCAGCATTCTGCGACAGCTTGTTTCCCCCCTTCATAAGGGTCTGCTTCACAATAGCGAGGTGTTACATCAGAAGAAAAAGCAAGAGCACGTTTGCTGTTGTTTCCTACACGGATAACGCCTGCATCACCTCCTGGACAAACAAGGCTATTTCCTTGGATAAGGGTATCATATTGTTCATAAACCCATCGCCGAGAACTTTGATCAGCAGAATTCAATAAGCTCAGAAGCGCATCACCAAGATTTTCAACTTTTTTGACGTCTTCTGCTTTCAAGGGTGTTTTTTTTGCCGGCTCACTCCAAGGACGATCATAAACAGGCGCTTCATCACCAAGCTCTTTGATGGGAAGATTGACAACTTCTTCCCCTTGATGAAATACACGAAAACGTAAATCATCGGTTGTTTTTCCAATGATAGAAAAATGTAGTCCCCACTTATGAAAAATTGCTTCTGCTTGCTTTTCTAGTTCTGGTTTAAGGACCATGAGCATACGCTCTTGACTTTCAGAAAGCATCATTTCATAGGCTGTCATGTTTTCTTCTCGAACAGGAACTGTATCAAGATTAAGCTGTATCCCCAGATTTCCTTTTGCTCCCATTTCAACGGCAGAAGAGGTGAGTCCTGCTGCCCCCATATCTTGAATAGCAACCACGGCTCCAAGTTCCATGAGCTCTAAACATGCTTCAAGGAGACATTTTTCTGTAAAAGGATCACCGACTTGAACAGTTGGGCGTTTTTCACTGATTGAAGAATCAAATTCAGCAGAAGCCATTGTTGCTCCACCGACACCATCACGTCCTGTTTTTGCACCCAGATAAACAACAGGGAGTCCAATACCTTGTGCTTTAGAATAAAAAAGGGCGTCTGTCTTTGCAATACCGGCGACAAAAGCGTTAACAAGGATATTGCCATTATAACGCTCATCAAAATTTACTTCTCCACCAACCGTTGGAACACCAAAAGAATTGCTGTAACCACCTATTCCAGAAACAACACCAGAAACAAGATGGCGTGTTCGTGGGTGATCAGGAGCACCAAATCGCAATGCATTCATAGCAGCAACAGGACGGGCTCCCATTGTAAAGACATCACGTAAAATACCACCAACACCTGTCGCTGCACCTTGATAAGGTTCAATATAAGAAGGGTGGTTATGGCTTTCCATTTTGAAAACAACACATTGTCCTTCGCCAATATCGGCAACACCAGCATTTTCACCAGGTCCTTGGATGACACATTTTCCTTCTGTCGGAAGAGTTTTTAGCCATTTTTTAGATGATTTATAGGAACAATGTTCGTTCCACATTGCAGAAAAAATTCCTAGTTCAGTAAATGTTGGTTCTCTACCAATTAACGTTAGGATACGTTGATATTCATCTTCTTTTAGCCCGTGTTGTGCAATGAGTTCTGATGTAATAGTGATGTTATTGCAAGGCTTCATGAGTATTTATCCGTCAAATTAATCGAAATTTAGTATTTTTATTTTTTTAACCTAGCAGCTTATATTATAAACAATAATGTTGTTTAATAATAAAAATATTTATAGACAGTAAGCTGAAGATTTTGTCCGTTTGTTTGGTGGGATTTAAGACTAAAAATGGTCTTAAATAATTATGTGTTTAGAAAATAATATCCATTGTTGTTTGTGAAGAGCTTTGTTTATAGATTTACGATGCGAGAAATGGTATAAATCCTTGTTTTTTTAAATTATGGAGCGCGAGTATTTTTGCAGCATTATCCATTTACTAACTCTAAAGCACTTTGAAAAAGTAAACGACCGTCAGTACCTCCGTGGGCGGGTTCAATAAAGTTTTCAGGATGGGGCATCATACCAAGAATATTACCAGCTTTATTAACAATACCAGCAATATCTTTCATTGAGCCGTTCGGGTTTGTATTTTCTGCATAGCGAAAAACAATTTGTTCATTGTCTTCCATTTGTTTCAATGTTTCACTATCAACAAAATAATTTCCGTCATGATGGGCAACAGGACAACGAATAATTTGTCCTTTAGAATAATATCGAGAAAATTTTGTCTTGGCGTTGACGACTTCAAGCTTGATTTCACGACAAACAAATTTTAAAGAAGCGTTACGCATTAAAGTACCGGGTAATAATCCTGCTTCCAACAAAATTTGAAATCCATTACAGATACCTATAATTGTCGTACCTTCTTGTGCTTTTTCACGAATGGCTTTTAAGACGGGAGTTCGCGCTCCAATCGCACCACATCTTAAGTAGTCGCCATAGGAAAAACCACCAGGAATAATAATAACATCTACATCTGGAATTGTTGTTTCTGTTTGCCAAATTTTTAGTGGCTCAACTCCCGTTATATGATGTAATGCTGCAACCATATCTCGATCACGATTTAATCCAGGAAGTTGAATGATGGCAGTTTTCATGAGCATTTCACTTAAAAAAGTTCGATTGTATAATTTTCAATGACAGTATTTGCGAGTAACTCTTCACACATTTGTTCAAGTTTTTTCTTTGCGGTTTCAGAAGGTAGTTCATCAAGAACAATATCAAAAACCTTTCCTTGACGAATGGATTGAATGCCTTCGAAAGCCAAACTTTTTAAAGCACCGACAATTGCTTCTCCTTGTGGATCAAGAACGCTTTCTCTTAAAGTAACTGTAATGCGTGCTTTCATTTTTTGCTTCCTGCTTTTTAAAAGAACCTCTCCTTTGAAGAGGGGTGTTTGTATAAGGTGATGTTTTTTACCTTGTTTTTACTTTACGAGAACGGGACCACTTGGTCGTGTTGGTTCGTTTTCATTCATAATACCAAGACGTTTGGCAACTTCTTGATAGGCATTAATAAGCCCTCCCATATCACGACGAAAACGGTCTTTATCCATTTTTTCTTGTGTGTGCATATCCCATAGTCGTGCAGAATCAGGAGAGATTTCATCAGCAAGAACAATGCGCATTGTTTCATCTTCCCACAGGCGACCAAATTCCATTTTAAAATCAATTAATTGGATGTTAACACCGGCAAAAAGCCCAGAAAGAAAATCATTAATACGAATTGAAAGTTGCATGATATCTTCTATCTCTTGTGGGACAGCCCACCCAAAAGCTGTGATATGTTCTTCCGTTACCATAGGATCATCGAGAGAATCATTTTTATAGTAGAATTCAATGATGGATTGCGGAAGCGGGGTTCCTTCTTCCAGTCCTAAACGCTTAGCAAGAGAGCCGGCAGCAACATTGCGAACAACAACTTCCAACGGAATGATTTCCACTGCTTTAATAAGCTGTTCGCGCATGTTTATACGTTTGATAAAATGTGTTGGGATGCCCAAACGTCCAAGATGGCTAAAAATATGTTCCGAAATTCGGTTGTTTAAAACCCCCTTTCCGTCGATAATTTCATGTTTTTTTGCATTAAAGGCAGTTGCATCATCTTTAAAAAATTGAATGTAAGTCCCTGGTTCAGGTCCTTCATATAAAATTTTAGCCTTGCCTTCATAAATACGGTGGCGACGATTCATCATGATTCTCTATTTATCTTGAGAGGTTTTTAATAACATTGATAAATGATACTATCCTAATTGATAGAATTTCTCAATGATATTGCTATGATACTTTTATAATTTTTATCATTACACGTTTACCCAAAGGTGAAGATACATAAGCGATGAGAAAGAAGATCACCTCTTTTGGATCAAATTTTTGCAAGAAAGTGAGAGAGGACCATAAGCCCTTCAGGCCAAGGTCCGTGTCCGGATTCTGCGTTAATATGGCCAGAATACCCAGCATCAACAAAGAGTGATCCCCAATCATTGGCAATTTTTTCTGCTACTGAAAATTGACAAAACTCATCGTTGCGACTGGCTATGACAATAGAAGGAAAAGGAAGCTTTTGGCGATGATAGGGGCCAAATGTCATTAAATGTTTGGGACGTATTTTTTCATTGGCGACATCTGGAGGTGCAACAAAGAAAGCGCCACAAATTTTTTCTGTATTTTGTACAGTTGCATGAATAACACTGGGAACTCCTAATGAATGAGCAATAAGCATAACAGGCCTTTGAGCTTTTGCGATGGCGGTTTTAACTTTGTTAACCCACTCTTCACAAACAGGCTTTGACCAATGGAGTTGTTCAATGCGGCTGGCTGTCGACAATTTTTTTTCCCAGCGTGTTTGCCAATGATCTGGACCAGATCCTTTGTAGCCAGGAACAATAAGAATATCGAGTTGATTTGCTTTCATGAATTGTTTTCTTTGTTACAACAGATTTTTGATCATAGGTTGAATGGATTTTGGTTTTCTATGTCGCTTTATTGTTCTTCAAAAACACGTTTAAAAATCGTATTGATATGTTTGGTATGGTAAGAAAGATCAAATTTTTCGCGAAGTTCTTCTTCACTTAAAGCTTTGGTAACATCTTTGTCGTTGAGGAGTTCTTCTAAAAAATCTTTTCCTTGTTCCCAAACTTTCATCGCATTTCGTTGTACAATCCGATAAGAATCTTCACGACTAATCCCTGCTTGTGTGAGGGCTAAAAGAACCCGTTGTGAGTGAACAAGACCGCGGAATTTATTGAGATTTTTTTGCATATTTTCTGGATAGACAATGAGATTTTCAATGACAGATGTGAGGCGAGAAAGAGCAAAATCAAGTGTAATCGTCGCATCTGGAGCAATATAACGCTCAACAGATGAATGAGAAATATCACGTTCATGCCAAAGAGCTACATTTTCCATGGCTGGGAGTGCAAATGCACGTACCATGCGGGCTAATCCAGTTAAATTTTCTGTTAAAACTGGATTACGTTTATGAGGCATTGCCGATGAACCTTTTTGTCCAGGTGAGAAATGTTCCTCTGCTTCAAGAACTTCTGTTCGTTGTAAATGGCGTATTTCTATTGCTAGCCTTTCAATAGAGGAAGCAATAACACCAAGTGTTGCAAAAAACATAGCATGACGATCTCTTGGTATTACTTGGGTGGAAACCGGTTCAGCACGCATCTTCAAGGCTTTTGCTACATGTTCTTCAACGCGTGGATCGATATTAGCAAAAGTTCCTACAGCTCCTGAAATCGCGCAAGTAGAAATTTCTTCTCGTGCAGCAAGAAGACGTTTGCGACAACGGGAAAATTCAGCGTATGCAAGAGCAAACTTGATTCCAAATGTTGTCGGTTCAGCATGAATGCCATGACTCCGCCCAATGGTGATTGTCTCTTTATGCTCAAAAGCACGTCTTTTTAATGCTTCAAGAAGTTGATCTATATCCTCTAGCAAAATATCACTCGCACGCATCAATTGAATGTTCAGCGTTGTATCGAGAACATCAGATGATGTCATGCCTTGGTGGATAAAACGTGCCTCTGGTCCAATGAATTCAGCTAGGTGGGTTAGAAATGCGATAACATCATGTTTGGTAATTGCTTCAATTTCATCAATGCGATTGACATCAAATTTAGCTGCTGCCCCTTTTTCCCAAATGACTTTGGCGGCTTCTTTCGGAATAATCCCTAAGTGAGCAAGGGCATCACAGGCATGGGCTTCAATTTCAAACCAAATACGATATTTTGTTTCGGGAGACCAAATTGTTACCATTGCAGGGCGGGAATAACGTGCGATCATCATTTTTTTCCTTGTTGTGAGAGGATTGCGGCTTGGCGCAATGCACTAATACGTGTTTTGTAAAGCTCTTTATTTCCATCTTTATAAATTGCAGAGCCTGCAACAAATACATTTGCACCAGCTTTTGCAGCTATCCCAATTGTATCAACGGTGATACCACCATCAACTTCAAGATCAATAGGGCGGTTTGCAATCATGTTTTTAACGCGCTTAATTTTATTTTTTATTTCTGGAATAAAACTTTGTCCACCAAAACCGGGATTGACCGTCATGATGAGAATGAGATCTAATTGATCAAGCAAATATTCCAGTACATGTTCAGGGGTGCTTGGATTGAGTGCGATTCCTGCTTTTTTCCCCATTTTTTTGATTGTTTGTAATGAACGATGAAGATGTGGACCTGCTTCAGCATGAATAGTTATAATATCTGAACCTGCTTTTGCAAAAGCTTCTAAATAAGGGTCTACTGGTGCGATCATCAGGTGGACATCAAATATTGCTTTTGTTAATGGGCGTAGAGCTTTGACGATTTCAGGACCAAAGGTGATGTTAGGAACAAAGTGCCCATCCATAATATCAAGATGAAGCCAATCTGCACCAGCATCAACAACATCTAACATTTCTTGTCCAAGTTTAGAAAAATCAGAAGCCAAGAGAGAAGGCGAAATGAGATGAAAATGAGGCATTAAAATCTCCTTAGATTGGCAGTTTTTATCATATCGCTGTGTATACACAAATATTTTTTGTGTTATGACGGAAAAGAAAAAATATGTATTATAGGTCTTTTTATGGAAAGATTGCTTGAAATTTTAAAGCTTTATAAGTGAAAGATATGTCGAATCATAAAACATATTTGATGCCTGAACTTCAACATAAACATACTATTGCGGTTTCTTCTCAAGAATATCGAGATGCCATGAGTCTTTTTGCAGGAGCTGTGCATATTGTGACAACAAATGGTATTAAGGGAAGACGTGGGGTGACTGTTTCGGCGTGTTGTTCTTTATCTGATGATCCTCCAACCCTTCTTGTTTGTCTCATGCGCCATAATTTAAAGAATCAGGTGTTTATGGAGAATGGAAATTTTTGTGTTAATAGCTTGGCAGGAAAACATCGCTCATTAGCGGATGTTTTTTCGAGGCGTTGCAATTCTACACAAAATGAGCGTTTTGATGTTGCTCAATGGGGAGCTTTGCAAACGGGGGCGCCTAGTCTTTCAGACGCTCTAGCGTCGTTTGATTGTCGTTTGATTTGTTGGCACGAACACGCAACCCATTGTGTTTTGATTGGTGAGGTTGTTGCAATCAACTGTAATAAAGAAAAAGATGCTTTGATGTATTTGAAACGTGAATATCACACTTTGCCTTTATAAAGATTTTATTTTTTTGCATTGATGAAATGATTTATTGTTGCTTCATTTAGATTTTAAACAATGTAGAGAGTAGGGGAGGGATGGCTCTGATATCTGATATTAGATTTCCTTCTTTTTAAAGTTTTTCAATAAGCGAGAAAAATGATTCTGGATGAGATTTGATCAAGAATTCAATCTACATAAAAAAGCGATCAAACCTAAACAGTGCATTTAGATATATTCGTCGATTGTTATGAAAAAACATTTTACTCTTGTGTTGATGGGTATTGCACAATATATAGACCGCACATAGCATATGTGGAGGTTTTTTATTGCATGAGCGAAGAGATTGATGGTCAATATCGCCCTAGTGAAGATGAGCCTTTTATGAATGAGCGGCAAAAGGCGTATTTTCGTGCTAAATTGGTTTCTTGGAAGAATGATATATTAAAAGAAGCTCGTGAGACTTTGGAAAATTTGCAGGAAGAGAATGTTGGTCAGCCCGATTTGACTGATCGGGCTTCTTGTGAAACTGATCGTACAATCGAATTACGTGCTCGTGATCGTCAGAGGAAACTTATTTCAAAAATAGATGCTGCTTTAGAGCGCATTGATAATGGGACATACGGTTTTTGTGAAGAAACCGGCGAACCCATTAGTATCAAGCGTCTTGAGGCTCGGCCGATAGCCGTTTTGTCATTGGAAGCGCAAGAACGTCACGAACGACGTGAAAGAGTTTATCGCGATGATTAAGGTTATTGAGATGATAAACAAACGAAATTCGTGGTGATAAAATTGTATATTTTTATTTTTGAGGGGTAGGAATGAATAAAGATGGTTCTTGCCGCCCCTCAATTTCGGCGGTGATGGCTGAATCTTTTACCGCTTGATTCGTAAAAGGAGAGGGACTTTTATCCGATACATCGTTTCTTTCTGGAGGGGCGGAATTTAGATGTGTATGTGTTTCTCTTTTTTGTATTTTTGATGTATCAGTAATATCGGATTCTACAACCACATCTGTTAATCCGCCAATAAGGAGCAAATGTTCTTTATTATCGCAACGGACTAAAACAAGGCGGCGTGCTCGATCTATAGAAATTACTTCACATAATGCTAATCGTGATAGACTTTTTTTTCTATTAATGCTGTATCTTCCCGTACCTAAGCGGCGTAAAAACACGATAATTACGGTAATAGCTGCGATTGTTATTATAAAAAGCAAAAAGCTTACCGTTATGTTTGCAGCAGATACACCTATCTGCTCTGATAACCAGATATACATAGATTTTCTCCCATTTTGGATGGAAATATTATTTTTTATTGAGATAAATTTATAAACATACCCTCAAAAGATTCACTTATAATGTAAGAAATAAACTTTTGAATATTAAGCGAGCTTATCTTAGATAATATCATAGTATATACTTTATAACAACATAACAACGAATATAAAGGAAGTTTTGTGACATAAGAAATAGCTATAAGCTAAGGCAAAGAGAGATGGATAAAGATTTTGAGAATAATGAAAGATCAGCGTCTTCGTTTCATCGGAGAGTTGTGATTTTTGGTGTTGTTTTTGTATTAGGTTTTCTTTTCATTGTGGGTATTTTAGGTTTTTTTTATCCACAAAACTATTTGCAACAGGCGATATCAATATCTTTTTTGATTCTAGCAATGATCGGTGTTGCAACACTCGTTTTGTGTGGAATGGGAATTTTAAGATATCATGTGTGGTCGCATGAAGATTTTGATTTTAGCATCTTTAATAGGAGCGATGATGCAATTGTAATCTCTGATCTTTCTGGTTTTGTTTATTATTCTAATCAAAACTATCGAAAAATTCTGACCTATAAGCCTGAAGTGTCTTGTTATAGGGTTATTGCGGATCTTCCAGGAGCTGGTGCACTCTCGTACCGCTTAAAGGTTGCAGCCTGTAATAATCTTGCAGCGCAAGAGGAATTGAGAGTAGAACAACCAATTTTTACCGATTCTACACCAAAAAAATCTGTTTGGTATAATATTTCCGTTCAACCTATCACAAAACAGAAAAAAAAGCTTTTATTTTGGCGTATTACTGATATTTCGCACTTACAACAAACGCGAGAAGTTTTTTTCTCGAACCTTCAAGAGGCTATCAATCACTTGGATCAAGCTTCTATTGGTTTTGTATCCGTTAATAGACAAGGAACTATTCTTTATGCCAATGCGACTTTTGCCGAATGGTTTTCAATTGATTTAGCGAATTTCTCAATTGGTCAATATAATTTTGATTCGTTATTTGATAGCGTTGGCGCTAAGAGCTCATGGAGTGATATCTGTTTACAAACCAACAGATATCAAAGTTCAGGTTACTCTTTACCTTATAGGTTTTCGTTATGTTTAAATTCACACACGACTTGTGAGAAAATATTCCATTGTCTTATATCTGTTTCTTCTCTCTTAGAAGAGGAAGCCATTTATCGTATTGTGATCATTCCACAACAAATACAAAAAGAAGAGGATGATCAATTAAAATTACCCAGTATATTAGGAGAATATTTTGATGCAAGTCCTTTTGCAATAGCCGTGGTGGATCATGCAGGGCAATTGATTCATATGAATAAAGCTTTTTCATCACTCACGGGATGTATGGACAAAGCTGTCAATTTTTATGATGTTATTTCTCGTCGTGATTGTGCGCAGTTAGAGCGTTCTTTTCAGAGAATTGCGACAAATAAAAATTATTTTGTTTCTCTAGAAACTGTTTTAGAAAAAAATGAAGAATGCCATTTACGGCTCCATATTATGTCTGTACCGCCCTATCACGGTGATGCATTGCAAGATTTGCTTATTATCTCTGTGATTGAAACAACCGAACAAAAAACTCTTGAAGATAAAATGATGCAAAGTCAGAAGATGCAAGCTGTAGGACAATTGGCTGGCGGCATTGCTCATGATTTTAATAATGTTTTAACAGCAATTTTAATGTCGTGTGATCTTCTTTTAAATACGCATCGTAGTTCTGATCCTGCTCATGCTGATCTGATCAATATTAAAAACAATGCTAATCGTGCAGCTGCTCTTGTCCAGCAATTATTAGCTTTTTCTAGAAAGCAAACACTTCGACCTGAAGAAGTTGATTTTACTGAATTTTTATCAGATATCCGCAATCTTATTTTACCACTTTTGGGGAATAATATTCAGTTAAAAATTATCCATGGAAGAGATTTGTGGAGCGTTGAAGTTGATCAAGCATCTTTTCAGCGTGTTATTATGAATTTGGTTATTAATGCGCGTGATGCCATGTTAGATGGAGGTATTGTTACGATTGCGACAAATAATATTACAAAGCAACAAAGTGCTGAATTTAATCATCTTGGATTAGCAATTGGCGAGTATGTGCAATTGACTATTTCAGATACAGGGGCTGGTATATCTGCTGCTATACAAGAAAAAATGTTTGAGCCATTTTTTACAACAAAAGAAGTTGGAAAAGGAACAGGACTTGGTTTATCAATGGTTTATGGAATTATCAAGCAGAGCGGTGGATATATTTATTGTGAAAGTAAAGAAGGTGAAGGAGCAACATTTCATATTTTTCTTCCCCGTTATATCCCCAATATAAAAGGAGAAATTTCTCAAAAGATTGAAAAAGATGAAGAGAAAGATAAAAATATAGACTTAACAGGATCTGCGACTGTTTTATTAGTTGAAGATGAAGATGCGGTCAGAATGGGGGGGGTAAGAGCTCTTCAAATGAGAGGATATACGGTTTTAGAGGCAGCAAGTGGGGTGGAAGCACTCTCTATTCTTGAGGAACAAAAAGGAGAAGTTGATATTATTGTTTCCGATGTGGTGATGCCAGAAATGGATGGGCCAACTTTATTGAAGGAAGTCCGTAAAAACTATCCTGATATCAAATTGCTTTTCGTTTCTGGATATGCAAAAGATGCCTTTGCTAAAAATCTTCCACAAGATGCTGTTTTTGGTTTTTTATCTAAGCCTTTTACACTCAAACAGTTAGCTGTAACAGTTAAAGAAACACTTTCGTCATAAACAAAAATTTATGCAATAGAAAATTGCGTATTTTAAGATTTTTTAGGCGAAATACGAGAGTATTTTGATAAATAGAGCTTATGATAATGTCATAGAATTGAATAAAGAAGAAAAATTTTAAAAATGAACTAAAATTCAAAAAATTACATATTTTGTGCAAAAATTTATGAAGAGATGGACTCTATTATGTCAATATTTCATAGAGATTTTCAATTGTAGATACTGAGCAAAAACTATGTGTAAAGCATTGAAATATGCTGATTAATAGATTGTTGATACACTCAAAAAGATAAAAGCTGTTGTTGCGTATCGACCATTTTGCTCTTCCCTTCAATAAATGCTTTTAAAGCTTCGGGGTAGAGTTTATGCTCTACTTTAAGAACTCTTTGTGCTAAGCACTCAGCAGTATCATGGGGATAGACTGGAACGGCTGCTTGGGCAAGGATTTTTCCTGCATCCATGTCTTCTGTAACAAGATGAACAGTGCAACCCGTGATTTTTACACCTGCTTGTAAAGCTTTTTCATGTGTGTTTAAGCCTTTAAATGAAGGCAAAAGAGAAGGATGAATGTTTAAAATTCGTCCTTCATAAAGTTTTACAAAACGTGGTGAGATAAGACGCATATACCCTGCAAAGCAGAGAAAATCCGGTTTATATTGATCTAAAATTGTAAAAATATTTTCTTCATGCTCTTCTTTTGTTTTGTAAATTTTACGATCAACAATATGAATAGGTAAGTTATGGTTTTGCGCCTTTTCAATACCCCTTGCACGCGGATTATCGCAAATAACCGCGACGATTTCAGCAGGATATTCTTTTTGTTGACTAGCTTGAGCAAGGGCGACCATATTGGACCCATTACCAGAAATAAAAACGACAATTTTTTTTTTCATAAATGCAGTACCCCTTTATAAAGTATTCCTTTATTTTGATCTTGGCATTTTGTTAAAATGCCAAGGGGAGTTACAGTTTCTCCTTTTTTTTCAAGAGCTTGTATAATTGTTTCAGCTGCATACTGTGCTACGATAATGATCATGCCAATACCACAATTAAATGTTCTTAACATTTCTGTTTCTTCTATTTTACCTTGTTTGGCAATCCATGAAAATACTGCTGGAACATTGATGCTAGAAAGATTAATTTCAGCGCAGAGAGAGGATGGAAGGACACGTGGAATATTTTCAGGAAAGCCTCCACCCGTAATATGAGCAAGAGCTTTAATCCCTTCATATTTTCGCATGATGGGAAGAAGCGATTTTACATAAATGCGTGTTGGTGTAAGAAGTGCTATACCAAGGCTGTTTTCGGGGGAAAAAGGGGCAGGGTCATTCCATTTGAGATAATTTTGCTGGATGATTCGTCGAACAAGCGAAAAGCCATTGGAATGAATTCCAGAGGAGCTTAGACCTAATATAACATCACCTTCTATCAAATCTTTTGAAGGGAGTAGCTTACTGCGTTCGCATGCTCCTACAGCAAAACCGGCTAGATCATAATCTCCCTCTGCATACATTCCTGGCATTTCTGCAGTTTCTCCTCCAATAAGAGCAGCACCGGCTTGTTTACATCCTTCTGCAATACCAGAAACAATCGCAGCCCCTTGTTCAGGGTCGAGCTTTCCAGTTGCAAAATAATCCAGAAAAAAGAGAGGTTCAGCTCCTTGTACGAGTAAATCATTGACACACATAGCTACAAGGTCAATACCTACAGTGTTATGGTGCCCCACTTCAATGGCAATTTTTAATTTTGTTCCCACACCATCATTGGCTGCTACTAGGATAGGATCTGTAAAGCCAGCTGCTTTTAAATCAAAAAGGCCACCAAACCCGCCAATTTCCGCATCTGCTCCGGCTCGTTTTGTCGCGCGTATAAAGGGTTTAATTTTTTCTACCATAGCATTACCCATATCGATGTTTACACCGGCTTTTGCGTAGGTAAGACCAGCTTTTAATTTATCCCCAGCCTTGGATTTATTATTTGTAAGATCTTGATTGCTCATTGGAGCCTTCCTTTAATGGAAAATCAGGTTTTGATATTATGCAATGCCATGATAGAGTTCTCTCTGCAAGAGATATTGATAAGAAAATAAGCAACTTTTCTTGTACCTTATTTTGAAGTTGTTTATAATTTTTTGTGAAGATTTTTTTAGGATATTTTATGAGCAAGATATCAGATAATCACGGACAGTCTTCTTGGCAACTTATGAAAAAGAAAGTGAGTGAGAATACATCTCGTGATCGTTATAAGACTTATGTGCCAGCGTATACTCAATTACCGTTGCCAAATAATATGAAAAGACAAATCTTTTTTTGGCTTGGTACGCTGATTTTTTTCATTCTTTTTATGTTTGTTTTTGGATCGATTTTGCTTCCTTTTGTGGCAGGGATTGTGTTGGCTTATTTTCTCAATCCCATTGTTCAATTACTTGAAAAATTTGGTATTCGTCGTGTGTTTGGGACTGTCCTTATTACCTTATTTATTGTTATTACCTTTGTTGCTGCTTTAGTTATTTTGATTCCTGTTATTAGTTGGCAAATACAGCAATTTATGAGTGATGGTTTACCTGTTTATATTAATCGTATTCAAACCTTTTTTGTTGAGCATGATTTTGATTGGTTAAGGCGCTATTTTGGAAGTGATCCAAATGAATTACGGAATAATATTAAAGGATTTTTGGGAGAAGGTTCGGATTTTATCACGTCTCTTTTGAATTCACTTTTAAAGTCAGGAAAATCAATCGTTAATATCGTTAGCCTATTTGTTGTGGCACCTGTGGTGGCATTTTATATGTTATTAGATTGGCCACGTATGGTAACAGCAATCGATTCGTTAATACCGCGGGATCATCTGGAAACCGTTCGTAGTATTTTTCATGAAATGGATAGAGCTATTGCAGGCTTTGTTCGTGGACAAGGAACAGTTTGTCTCATATTGGGAGGCTATTATGCTATTGGTTTAACGATTGCAGGACTCAATTTTAGTCTTTTGATTGGTATGTTTATTGGTCTTATTAGCTTTGTTCCTTATATCGGCACAATGAGTGGTTTGGTCCTTTCTGTTGGTATTGCATGGGTCCAGTTTTATCCCAATAATTGGGGGGGAATCATTGTTGTGATGGCACTTTTTTTAATTGGTCAATTTATTGAAGGTTATATTCTTCAACCCAAGCTTGTAGGTTCATCAGTGGGATTACATCCCGTATGGTTGATGTTTTCACTTTTTGCTTTTTCTTCACTCTTTGGTTTTACTGGTATGCTTGTTGCTGTTCCTGCGGCAGCGGCTGTTGGCGTTTTAGTTCGTTTTGCTCTTCATACTTATCTGAGTTCTCAGATGTATTCGCGAAGCGGAAATTCGGAGCCGCTAAAATGAATGGGCGTGAAACGCAATTATCTTTAAATTTTCCTTATGATCCGATTTTTCAATTTGAGGATTTAGTGGTAACGGAAAGCAATCGTATGGCTTTTCAGCTTATTGATCACTGGCCCAATTGGAGCTTACCTATTGCAGTTTTGGTTGGTAAAGAAGGATCTGGAAAAACGCATTTTTCTAATATATGGCTCCAAAAAGCAGATGCTTTCAGGATTCAGCACAATGAACTTGATCAGGCTGTTACTATGGCTTCTTTAGGCAGATCATTTTTAATAGAGGATATTGATACAGGTGAAATCAATGAGACAGAACTTTTTCATTTAATTAACAGTATTAAGCAAGCAAATCTTGATGCACGACAGGCTACTTTATTGATGACGGCACAAACACTTCCTTCCGCTTGGAATTTAATGTTAAATGATCTAAAAAGTCGTCTTAATTCGGTGATGTTCGTTGAAATTAATCAGCCTGATGATGCATTGTTAACAGCTGTTGCATTTAAGCTTTTTTCCGATAGGCAACTTATTGTACATCCAGATACGGTTTATTATCTTGTAAGCCGTTGTGAACGTTCTTTATTTTCATTGAAGCGTGTTATTGATTCTGTTGATCAGTTGGCATTACAAAGAAAAAGAAAAATAACACGTGCTGTTATTGCTGAAGTTTTAAATAGAAGAAAACCGTAAATACTCCTTATCATGGCTTACTTATTCTGTCCTTCTATTATCGTTTCAATATGTGGAAGACAAGTCATTTAAATTTTCTTCTTTTGGGATATCTATATAAGAGTAAAAAATAGTGTTTTTTTACTCTTGTCGTGTTTTTATTTTAAATAGCTTTGAGATTTTATTGTATGATGTTGAATTCTTACCATCTTCGCATTTGAAAATTTTTCTAAAAAGAGCGCTTTATTTTATTTATAATAAAACCTTTGTGCTTTGAAAAAATGTTTGTTGTTTATGGATTTGGATTGTAGAAGATTCTAGAATTTTTAATAAAAGAGTCTTTGGGAAGATAGAAAAAGAGGGGAAAAAAGCTTGATACAGCTGAATTTTTTGGCTTATGTTCTCTTTGGGAAAGTTTTTCTATGATATTTAAGTCATTTTTTTCTAAAATTGTATCTGTGGAATGTGTTTTGATACAATGAGAGCTTGCTTAAAACAGGATAAAAATTATGAAATCCTTATAGAGAAATTCGTTATTTTTAATATAGATTGGATTTTCTTACGGAAGTTATTTTCTACTATTTGTCAATAAATTTGTTATTGAGTAGGGGGAAAAGTTAAAAAATGTGCTTTTTTGTAAAGAAATGCAACAAAATTAAAAAAAAGTGTGTTTTTCTCTTGCACTTCTGTTGTGAAAATTTTAGGAAATGTGCATCAAGTAAATGTAAATGGCGGAGCGTAGCGCAGCCTGGTAGCGCACCTGATTTGGGATCAGGGGGTCGTAGGTTCGAATCCTATCGCTCCGACCATATTTGATTGAGTGTGTGAGAATGACCCAATTGGGTACGTGTGGTGAGAAACTATCATCCAAGCGTTGTGTAATCTGAAGGAAAAAGGCATGATCGCACGTATTTATAGTCCTGCTAAGACAGCTATGCAGTCAGGTAAGGGGAATACAGGTTTTTGGATTCTAGAGTATGAGCCAATGAAAGCAAAAATGCTTGAACCTCTTATGGGCTATACGGCAACGTCTGATATGAATAATCAGGTAAAGATTCGATTTAATAGGAAGGAAGAAGCGATTGCTTTTGCACGTAAGAATGCTATCTCTTACCGTGTAGAAAAGAAACATACATCGATTCGACGTGCTATTTCTTATTCTGATAATTTTCGCAGTGATCGGCAGCATTCTTGGACACATTGAATTGAAGATGCTATTTTGAATTGAGAAAATAATCAGTCGGGTCCCGTAGCTCAGCTGGATAGAGCAACGGCCTTCTAAGCCGTGGGTCACAGGTTCGAATCCTGTCGGGATCACCATGTTTAAATGATATTTATAGGCTATAAAAAGTTAGAGAGTTTTCCTTTTATTCTATTAGCTTATTTTTCTGTATAATCCCGAACCTTTTTGATGTTTTTTGGTTTATTTTGTTGCTACACGTTTTCTGTTGACTGTTTTAGTATAAAATGATGCTGTTTTCTCTTTTTTCAGTAAAAATTGCTTTTGATTGCTGAAACTTTAGCATTGCATATTCTTGCCGCATGTTGCTACTATATCACATGCTTTAGGAAACAGATTACAAAAACTCTTTTTTATGAGCTTCTTTTCATCTTTCTGAAAATGAATATTTTATTTCTTAGATTAGATTTAAGCATTGCGGTTAATGCTGGTGAAATTGCCAAAAAACATCTATTGTGATTTTTTTATTTTTTATGAATAATATTATTACGTTTTTTAGCATGATCTTTGGTAAGATCGATTTTGATTAGATACAAGGCATGATGGATTCGATTTAGAACAGTTTATGAAACATTGAAGAATAAAAACGATATCTGTTTATGATGAGAATTTACAGATGGCACAAGAGGTGGAAAATATCTTCTTGTCTTGGAAGCTGTGATTCATAACGAATTACTTCTTTATAGTTTTTTCGTATAAAAAGATGTTATATGTGCCGTCCAGATAAGATATTGTTTTTTCAATGAGAGACACTTGCGGACAATTTGATTTAACATGATTGTCACTGTTTCTCAGGTAGGGTTATAGGTTTCATCAATGTTTAGGTTTTCTTAGTCTTATAGGTTTAAGAATGTATACTGTGTATTTATATGAATGAAGATAGATTGTATCTTAGAGTTAAATTTTTAGATTTCATATTTACATTTTCAAATGTTTTTTCTTATTTCTTTATAGTTTGTACATCATGTGAAAAGTATTTTAATATTGGATAACAATCACATTAAAATGTTATGCAGATGAGCTCTGAAGATCTAAACTCACACGGTTCAAGGTGATCATTATTTCAATAGGAATACAGTGTGAGGAGAATGCCATTTTACAGGCTTTGTTTTAAGAGATATCTCTTAAAGCTCACTTCACGCTGGCGCTCGTGAATGGTACAATGATAAATCCATTGAGCTCCATCATCTTTACACTTATGAAGAAATAAGCTGACATTATCATATACTTTGCCTATTTGTCAGCCTCCGATGTTGCAATAGATCTCAGCACTTGAGGTATTTATCGGCATTTTTGTGCTTTTTTATACAATTTTTACTTAATACTAATTCCTCTTATGACGTGTAAGAGAGACGGTTTTGTTTAATTCAATATAAATAGGTTTGAAATGAGAAAACATTACGATATTCGGATTTCTCATTCAACATGGCAAACAATAAAACATGATTATAAATCAAATGTATTTTTAGAATGAAAAAATTTGCTTTTATCGTGTTTTTTACTCTTTTTAATATTTTATTATAATCTGTAATTGGTAAACTCAAAATACAGCTCTAAGGTTAAGTGTTTTATATCTATTGAAGTGACTGTGGTTATATCTAACTGTTTGGACAACAAGTTGTATACCAATAGACATGAAAGAATTAAGAAAAACAGGGGACAGATCAGGAAACAAACAATATTTTTTAGAACGGAAGCCTATGCTTGTGGAAAGAATTTTAAAATCAAACTTCTAATCTGTTGCAAAATAAGGCTGTTATTACGTTTGTGATACTTTTAGATGGCTTCCCCTAAGAGGCGCTATCAGAACGTAAAAAATATTAGAAACACTCCGTAAAGTATGCCCTTTGTAGAGGCATGTTGCAAAATCTTATTTCCGAATTTTTATTTACGCATCCCGTACCTTGGAAGAATACGATAATTCAATAATTTATTTATACTATAAAGTTGAATGGTGGGCGTGACAGGGATTGAACCTGTGACCCCTACGATGTCAACGTAGTGCTCTCCCGCTGAGCTACACGCCCATTCATTGATGTTGCATACACCATATAGAATGCCAAACGTCAATGCCTAATTTTATTTTCTCTTTCAACAGATGCAAATAACTTTAAAAAATACTTTTTAAGCAGCGATAAGGATCTTTTCAACCTCATTGACGAGTTCACGTAAGTGAAATGGCTTAGAGAGAACCTTTGCATCAGGAGGGGCATCACTATTTGAATTGAGTGCTACCGCTGCAAAACCTGTAATGAACATTACTCGTAAATCAGGGTCAATCTCAGTAGCACGTCGTGCGAGTTCGATTCCGTCCATCTCTGGCATCACAATATCAGTCAGGAGAAGGGAAAATGGCTCTTCTTGTAAACGTTCATATGCGCTAATACCATTATCGAAGTCGGCGACTTCGTAGCCTGCACGTTCTAGGGCTTTTACGAGAAAGCGACGCATATCGTTATCATCTTCTGCGAGCAGGATTCGTTTCATGATTATATTCCAATGGCTCCATTTGTCAGAGTTTTGCCGCATCAATTATACAATATAGAGTATTTATAAAAAAGATGGTAAAATGCTCATAATTGAAATGAATGGCAAAATGGTTAATTCTTACATTCTGATTCAAAATACAGCATATTCGTTGTGAGTTGGTTAAATTCGAAATATATGTGATTTTGAAAAAAGAAGGGGTTCTCTAAAACTACTAAGATGATTCATTACTATCTTTTCTTTTAAAGTTACTGATTATTATCAGAATTCCATTTAAAAACTTATGAAAACCGTTATTGTAGGGTTTTCATATATCGAGAAATTAGAAGAATATTATGTTAATTTATTGTTTTTAAAAAGTTCTCCTAAGAAATAGAAATTTTATAGTTATTTGTTTTTATAGAGATTTGTAATAAATATTATAAATGCGCTTTATTTCCAGTTTTTTCTTAAATAGATGAAAACTATTGTTTTCCTAGATATAATATTAAATTATCACTTAATAACAGATCAAAAATAGTATTTTGATGCTTTATTTGTAAATATGTATCATGTTATATTAAGATAGATTTATTATTTTTATTTATATAAATAGTTTTTTTATTAAGTTAGTTTTTATGATGTAAAATAATATTGTTTAATGTAATGATATACTTTGTATATTAGTTTTTTATTAGAATGCGTGGTGAATATTTAGGTTATGGCTTGCCTGTAAAGGCTAGAAAACAAATCATATGAGTGGTTGAAAAGAAAAATCTATTATATTTAAAAGTGTTTGTAGATCCAATGCTCGTAGAAACTTTCTTTTTTGATGGGGCGGAGCGGAAATTAAGGTTTAGTGTTATTTTACAGATACATTATCGGGAATAAAGGCATCAAATGCAGCCCAAAATTGTTTTTTATAATCTTCGTTAACCATAATTGTATCCAGTTCAGCGCCTGTAATAGTAATACTTTCTGTTAGACGTGTGTGTTGGCATAATTGCCGCACTTCAATGTTGTTTGCAATATTGTTTTGATTGGCAAGAATAAAGAGTGTTGGGATTCGTAAATCTCCATGAAGTACATTTCTCTTCATAGAATCAATCGCATTAAATACTGAAGCCATCCATTGGGATGTTGGGGGCTTAATGGAAGGGAGCGGCACTTTATGTATGTGTCCCAATTGTATATTTTTTTGTTTTGTCTTGTTTAATTTTTTACTATCTTTCGCTGGTATAAAGCCAAGACCTATATCAGAAAGAAATTGTGTTAATTTATGTTGAAAACCATTCGTTTTATTGCCGAATGGAGCAAAAAGGGGAGAAACACAGAGCAATCTATTAAACTGATGATTAATGAGATCTAATCCGCTAAGTGCTATCAATCCACCTATGCCATAGGTGAGCATAGAGTAAGGTGGCAGACAATTAGGATAAACAATATTTGTAAGAAATTTATATAAGTCATTAATATCATTATTTATATCAAAATATTGATGTCGGCTTTGTTTTCTTATCTTGAGGGATATTTTTTCTTGATCAAACCAGTCAAATATTGCTGTATGAAAACCGCGTCTAGAAATTTCATTTATTAATAAAAAATATTTTTCTAAAGTATTTGCGTAGCTTTTGAGAATAACAATTGTTCCCTTAGATTTTTCCACCTCAGGATATGTTATAGCAAAACAAATTTCGTGATCTATTGCTATTTTAAGAGTACCATGATGGATATTAAGAGGAGTGGAACCCCAGTCTATGGGATAAAGAGGTGTTTCCAATTGAAATTCCTTTACAGTGTATTTGCCGCTTAGTGCTTTGACATTTATGTAATGAAGAAAGAGGATTAAAAAAGGGGTATATTGCTTTTTAGATAGTTTTTATCAATTTAGGTCCCAAAGAGTTGAAATAAAGAAAAACGATTACTAGATAATATAATGCGGTTGCCATGATGGGGCCGCAGGTTCACAAGTAAGTTTGCCATGTGGGAACTTTGTGAATTAATTATAAATTATAGTCGCTCTAGAGGAGGGCAATATTATGCGTCAAGTAGATTTTTCACCATTTTATCGTTCCACAGTAGGTTTTGATCATCTTTTTAACTGGTTTGATTCTAGAACACAACCAGACGAAGTTTCTTCTTATCCCCCTTATAATATCGAGCGTTTAACTGAAGATTCTTATAGAATTTCTATGGCTGTTGCTGGTTTTTCTCAAGATGAAATTGATATTGAAACGCATTGTAATCAGCTGATCGTTAAGGGAGACAGAAAGTCTAAAAATGATGATGAAGAGCGAGAATTCCTTTATCGAGGTATTGCTTCGCGTGCTTTTGAACGGCGTTTTCATTTGGCTGATCATGTTAAGGTTATTGGGGCAGAACTTGGAGATGGGCTTCTTCATATTCAGCTTAAAAGGGAAATGCCAGCTGAATTAAAACCCAAAAAGATAACCGTACAGATGTCACCATCCATTACAAAAAATGATAACAGCGACATTATCGTGTAAAGAAAATTTAGAAAATATGAGATCGGATAATTATAAATTTTTCTGAAAAATAAAAAACGCGAGGCAAAAGGTCTCGCGTTTCGTATGTGTTTTTCTAAGAACGAAGCGCATTTTAATAAAACAGCTTATCTCGAATTTATGATAAAATATCATTGCACATTATTCTACGTTGAAGGAAAAGTTCATGTGTGTGCAATTGAAATGCATAATAATTCACTTTTTAAGTAAGCTTATTTATAGCATTTTAAAAATGGTCGGAGCGGCGGGATTTGAACCCACGACCCCTTGACCCCCAGTCAAGTGCGCTACCAAGCTGCGCTACGCTCCGAGTTCGTGTAAAACGATTAAATGACTGTTTCTTTAAAGGCAAGAGAAAAAATAAACAGAATAAAATCTAAAATGCTCTTGCACTTAGAGCTTTTGAAAGTAAAAATTTTGGACATCAATATTTTGTTGTTAATTCAAGATAAATAACGAATTTGTAAAATTCTTTGTGATCATTAAATTTTTAGCTCTATAGTTAATAGATGTATGCAATTTAATTACTTTTGAGATTGTGAGGAGGGGGGTAAGATTGGTGTAGAGGTATGAATTGGAGCAAATGAGTGCTGAAGGTATATTTTTTTCTTACCTAATCGTTACTTTTCTAAAAAGATAAAGATTTTCAAAAGAAGAGGAGTGAATGTATGGTTTTGAAAAGTTTTCGTTTTTTAGAGTTTTATAGACGAGGTATTTTCATTTTATATGGATAAAAAATTGTAAGTTCTGGATTGTATAATCACAAATCTCATTTTACGGGTATGTATTTTTATCCAAATAAACAAGATCAGAATGCTTTAATTTATGTTTTGTTGTTTTTTTTCTAAAATATCAGATAAAATATTATAGAGGAAAAACTTTCAAAGTGTCTATTGAACTAAGAAAAGAGTAAAGGATGAGCCGTTTTTCGGTAATAAATTTGACGCAAGCAGCAGTGGATCGTGTTAAAGCGATTATGGATGCAAAAGATGCACAGGGTATTCTTGTTGGTATCAAAAAAGGTGGCTGTGCAGGGATGGAGTATACAATTACTCTTGTCAAAGAAAACGGGATAGATGCGGATGTTGTTGAAGTGAATGGTGCCCGTGTTTTTGTAGCACATGATGCGGTATTATTTTTATTAGGGACGCAGATGGATTATGAAGTGACAACGCTGCGGTCTGGTTTTGTCTTTAAAAATCCTAATCAAGTTTCAGCATGCGGGTGTGGCGAATCGGTGGAACTTCGTCCTGCTACGCAGGATCAATATAAAACAAATTGAGCTGAGCTAAATTATAATTAAGTAATTTTAGAGGAGCTTGTTCTTTTAGGTAGAAGAAATCTACTATTTTTTATCGTTCATTTTTAGCTTGCTTCCAAAGTGCTTCCATTTCATTCAAGGATGCGTCAGTGAGTGTTTTAGATTGAGTGGATAGCTTTTCTTCAATATAGGCGAAACGATTTCGAAATTTTATATTCGTTTTTTTTAATGCTTTTTGTGAATCAATCGCTAAGTGGCGCGCGAGATTAAGAAGTATAAAGTAGAGATCTCCAAACTCTGCTTCTATCTCTGAGTTTTGTTTATTTTTGATGGCTTCTTTGAGCTCTTCCAGTTCTTCTTCTATTTTTTCAAAAACTTTATCACTTTTTTGCCAATCAAAACCTACTTTAGCTGCTGTTTCTTGTAAAGCAAGTGCCTCTTGGTTTGCTGGCTGGATTTGTTTTACTGTTGCGAGTATGCTTATGGAGGAATTGTTGTTTTTTTCTTCGCTCATTCTTTTTTGTTCAACCTGTTCTCTTTTTTTTATATATTCCCACTCCTCTTTTATAAATCCTCGTTTTTTTTGCTCGGTATTTCCAAAAACATGAGGATGGCGTCGAATCATTTTTTCCGTGATTGCATGAACAACATCTTCAAAAGTAAAGCTGCCTTCTTCTTGTGCTATGGTAGCATGATAGACAACTTGTAAAAGAAGATCCCCAAGTTCTTCACAGAGATCCTTTCGATTCTTTCGTTCAATGGCATCGATGACTTCGTAAACTTCTTCGAGCATATAGGGTATGAGGGATTCAAAAGTTTGTTTTTTATGCCAGATACAACCATTATCAGAGTTTCGTAATGCAGTGATAATTGCAGTGAGATCTTTGATATCTTTTGAGGCTAACATTTTGCACTTCCTTTGTAAGCAATAGAGCTTTAGATGTCCCAACGTCTATGTAACCACATCCATTGTCCAGGATATTCACGGACCCAACATTCAACAATATCATTTAATTTTTGCGTAGAAGCAGCTATATCGATATCATTTTTTTCATCACGTGGAAGTTCTACATGTTCATATAACTCTAAACGATGACGTCCTCTAGGCAAACGAATACAACGTGCTGGATAAATATCACAGTCATATTGTCGAGCAAGTTTTATAATTAAGGGGTTTGTTTTAAGAGGTCTGTTAAAAAATGTTCCCATGATACCGCGGCGAAATTTTTGATCAACGAGCATACCAACATTTTCACCTTCTTCTAATTTGGCTGCTAATGCCCATGCGGCACCGGCCTTGGAGGGAACAAGATGTCCCATAGAAGTTTGTCGTGCTTTAAGGATTCGTTTGGCAACATAGGGATTATTGGGTGGTCTAAATAATACCGTAACATTAAGATCAAAACTTTGTGCACAAATAGGCAGAAGTTCAAAATTGCCAGTATGTGCGGTGAAAAAAATATGTGGTTTTTTTTCATTTTTTAATCGCTCAAATATTTCAATGCCTTTAACCTCAATGAAACCTGGCTCGACTGCATGAGGATCAAAATCAAAAATTTTATCAAGAAAAATATATTCGGCTAGGAAACGTCCTATATTTTCCCACATTTCTATTGCAATCGCACGGAGTTCTTGCTCTGTTTTTTCTGGATATGCACTCCTAAGGTTTGCAAGTGTGATTTGATGACGATGTACAAGGGGACCAATTTTTTTTGCTAACCAAGCAAAAAAAGAAATTCCCATTTTGGCTGGAAAACATTTTAGAATAAATAAAGAACCAAAGAGTAGATATGCCCATAACAAGTAGGATATTTTTTTAGCTATAATTTTAATACGATATATGAGATTTTTAAGAGAAAGCTTCATCATGATTTAATCGATTTTAAGGATAATTTTACCAAAAACATCACGACTCTCCATTCGTTTTAAAGCTGTATCAATTTCATCCAGCCCAACAATTGTATCAATGACAGGGTGTACGGCTTTTTGTGCCATTTTTTGCATGGCATTTTTCATATTTTCCATACGGCAGCCAAATGAACCGAATATTTTAAGCTGTTGCTGGAATAATTGCATGAGATTTATTGGTGCTGAAACACCAGAGGTAGAACCGCAAGTCACTAAGCGTGCTCCTTTTTTCATACATAACAGAGAACCGTTCCATGTATCGACACCAACATGCTCAAAAACAACGTCAACACCTTTTTTTTGGGTTAATTTACGCACTACACCTTCAAAACGATCTTTACGATAATTAATCACATGATCTGCCCCAAGAGAGTGCGCTTTTGCAATTTTTTCATCTGAACCTACAGTTGTGATAACTGTACAGCCCATGTGTTTTGCAAGTTGAATGGCTGCAGAACCAATACCTGAGCCACCAGCCTGTACTAGGATTGTTTCTCCTGCTTGTAGTTTTGCGTTATCGAAAAGCATATGTTCTACGGTACCAAAAGTAATTGGAGCAACTGCTGCTTGCAATTCATCACATTGGGGAGGTGATGGAACTAATAAACGTGCTGGCAAATTGACAAGCTCACACGCAAATCCATCAAGGTGAAAACCATAGACTCCCTTTACATTACTGCAAAGATTATCCCGTCCTTCATGACAAGCTTGGCATACTCCGCAGGTTTGTGCACCATAAATTGAGACAATCTGTCCAAGTTGGAGATGTTCAACGCCATCTCCTATTTGTATAACCTCACCAGAGGCTTCTGCACCAATGATGAGTGGCATTTTTCTTTTCGCAAAAGCCATGCCACGCCATCCCCATACATCAATATGATTAAGAGCAACGGCTTTTATCCGCACAGTTACTTCACCTATACTAGGTGAAGATGGCGGGGAAATATTGGTGATTTCAAGCCGACGATCATCGAAGAGTTGCAGTGCACGCATTATCATCCCCCTTAAATATATTATTGGTTAGCGTTATAAAATTTTATTATTACAGGATTATCCTTTATATGTAGTGATAACAAGACTCATATTTTGACCACCAAATCCAAATGAGTTTGACAAAACCGCATTGACACAGGACTTACGGCTATGATGAGGAACAACATCTAAGGGGATAGTAGGGTCAGGATTATCATAATTTATTGTTGGTGGAAGTATTCCCGATTGAATGGTTAAAAGCGAAAAAACCGCTTCTATTGCACCAGCAGCAGTTAATGTATGCCCAATCATTGATTTATTAGAAGAGACAGGAATATGCTCTAAAAGATCACCGAATACTGTTGATAATGCAAGATATTCCATTTTTTCATTTTCAGGTGTTGAAGTTCCGTGGGCATTAATATAGTCAATTTCATTGATGGTTATTTTTGCATCGTCTAAAGCTTTGCGAACGGATTCAATTGCTGGTGATGCATCGGGTTTTGAACGTGTACGGTGAAAGTCATCGGCGGTTTCTCCACAGCCAGCTAAAATTCCTAAAACTGTAGCATTACGGTTTAATGCGCTTTGAAGAGATTCAAGAACAAGAGCGCCTGAGCCTTCTGCCATAACAAAACCATCTCGATCACGGCTAAAGGGTTTTGCTGCTTTTTCTGGAGGCTCATTCTGAGTTGAAAGAGCAGATAGTAGCGAAAAACGAATAAGAGATTCTGCTGAAACTGATCCATCTGTCGCAATTATGAGAGCTCTATTTGTCTCTCTCCGTCTAATAGACTCAACACCTAATTGAATTGCTGTTGCACCAGATGCACAGGCAGTGGAAAGTGTAACAGGAAGTCCTTTTGTGCCAAATGTTTTTTGAAGTTTTTCTGCAATTGCACCAAATTGTGTGGATTCAAAAAGCGTCTCATGGAGTTTATCCTTACAGACTTTAAGAAGATGTGCATAAGAAGGCTCATTATTGAATTCTTCCTCTTGATCAAGACTAAAACGTGCTTTCCATTCAAGTTCAACAGGAGGAGCAGCTAGAAAGAGTGGTCCATTAAAATTTTTTTTATCAATAGCAGCTTGTTCTAAAGCTTCTTCAGCAGAAAGATGTGCAAGCTTCTCAGAGAGAGCTGAAGCACCAAGTGTACTTTCTTTAAGAAAATCAATTGTTCCAGCAATATATGTATTTAATCCCTCAACGGGAAAACGTGTTATTTTGTGGATACCACTTACACCACTTGTTAATTTTTGCCAATTTTCATGTTTCCCTTGTCCCAGTGATGTGACAATGCCTGCACCAGTTATTGCTACAAGTGGACGCCCAAAATGATCATGATATTTCACTATAGAAATTCCCCTTCAAACAGCAGTAAGACGCACAATACCTTCAGCTCTTTTTATACCAATCGTTGTAACAAATATTTCACGTACTTCTTTAGAAAAAGGTTTTTCATGAGGACTTAACGCTGGAAAACCGCGTTTTTTTTCAATTGAAAGTGCTGCAAGAGCTAGAGCTAGAGGAAATTGTGCTTCCCGCATATAACCAAATAATGTTGTAATGCCACGGTAAGATAGATCAGCATTATCAAGAGCATTTTGTTCTGCTTTTGTTGCTTCGTGAGCTCCTGAGGCTGCTGAAATGGCTAAGGCAGATTTAGCGCCCGCAGTTTTTAACATTGTTGCAATTGAATCTCTAAGTGGAATTTTGGTTCTATCTGTTTGGTCTGTAATAATTTGGCTAATTTCAGCATAAGCACGTGCGTTGCGTTTTTTGGCATGTTCTCCACTTTCAATAACTAGGAAGATCCCACCAGAACCTGCTATGACACCGCCGCCTGGATAGATTCCACGATCCCACACTGGGCTCCATCCATTATGGGTTAAAAGACCACCAAGCTCATGCGCCAACAACATATCATAACTTTGTGCATTATAGGAACTTCCTACAAGAGCATGGGTACTTTGACCTGATTTAATACGAGCTACAGCAATTTGAAGTGCAGAAAGACCACTGCCTTCTTCTCCCATAAATGTACGAGATGATCCAGTGACTTTATGAACAATTGAAATGTTTCCTGCCAAAAGGTTTGAAAGTTGTGCCAAAAATAATGTTGGACGAAGTTCAGTTGAAAGAGCAACATTTAACATAGAAGCATGATCGGCAACAGCGCGCGCTTTAGAAAGAATCTGTGTATCAACAGTAATATCACGTTCTCCCCCACTTGCCGCTACGATCATATCCATTGTTGAAGTGAGTTGTTCATTATTTTTCATGCCGGCATCATCAAGAGCAAGACCAGCCGCATAGGTACCAAGACGCTGCCATGTTCCCATTTGCCGTTGATCACTTTTTTTAGGAATTTGTAAACTCCAATCAATTTCGGGCAATTTATGAACCGTGTAAGGTGAAAAAGTTGTATAATCTAGGTTTGGTGTACGGATTGGATCATTTAAGAGATTCCAATGTTGATCAGTTCCTTCCCCCAGAGAGCTTATGAGACCTATACCAGTGATGAATACAGATTGATCATGCATGGCGAAAAAACTACTCCGCCTGTTTTAAGGCAACGAGATCATCAATTTTTGCACAAAGGTTTTTAAGAACAAAGTATTCTTCTGTTGCAACGGTACCTTCGTTGACTTCTTGTGTCCATTGTTCTAGAGGGACTTTTATTCCAAAAGCTTTATCAATAGCGAAAACAATATCAAGAAAATCAAGACTGTCGATTCCTAAATCGTCAATTGTATGACTCTCAGGTGTAATTGTATTGCGATCAATTTCACTGATTTCTGCAATGATATCAGCAACTTTATCAAACGTGGAAGGCAATGTACGGATTCCTTATTATAGAGTTAGTAAATTCAAAATACATTTAATATTGTTCTTCTAGCCTTTTTTCTCTTTAAAAAAAAGACTTAATCCAGAATATAGCTGTCTTTATCTATAGAGAAAAGAGGTTTACAGTACATGAAATACTATATCTCAATATTTAAAAAACTTTGAAATTTTATTACGCATTTATTTTACGAGACTATTTTTTCTATTGGCAGCAAGGACAGCAAGGGCTGTTATATTAACAACTCCCCGGGAAGTTACTGAAGGTGTTAAGATATGGGCGGGACGTGCTGCCCCGATTAGAATAGGACCAACATGGAGTGCATTTGTGAGGCTTTTAACAGTGTTGAGCGTGATATTGGCTGAATCAAGTGTTGGAAAGACAAGCAAATTAGCTTCACTTTTAAGACGAGAATTAGGAAAAACACGATCACGAAAAACTTTGGAAAGGGCAGCATCAGCATGCATTTCACCATCTGCTTCTAAATCAGGGTGTAATTTGGCAAGAATTTCTGTTGCACGTCGCATTTTACGCGCACTTTCTGTGTTTTTAGAACCAAAGTTTGAGTGTGATAATAAGGCTGCTTTTGGTGTTATTCCAAATGCTTCAACTTCTTGAGCTGCCAACACAGTCATTTCAGCGATTTCTTCTGCAGAAGGATTTTCATTGACGTAAGTATCTGTAAGGAAAAGAGTACGTTGTTGAGAGATAAGCAAACTCATAGCAGAAAAACGGTGAACATGAGGATCAAGACCGATAATTTGTTCAATCAATTCAAGTTGGCGTTCAAAGCGTCCTTCTAAGCCGCAAATCATTGCATCTGCTTCTTCACGCATAACGGCGAGGGCAGCAATAGCCGTTGTTGATGTTCTCACTACTGTTTTTGCCATTTCAGGCGTAACACCACGCCTCCCTGTATAATGAAAAAATAAATTAACATAATCACGAAAACGTGGATCATCTTCAGGGTTTGTTAATTCAAAATCTATACCAGGACGAATTCTTAAACCAAAGCGTTTTAATCTTGCTTCTACGACATGTGGACGGCCGATAAGGAGGGGCGTTGCTGTTTGTTCTTCAATGACAACTTGTGCTGCACGAAGGACGCGTTCATCTTCACCATTGGCATAGATGACGCGTTTACGTTTTGCTGTTTTTGCTGCAGCAAAAACAGGTTTCATTGTTAAACCAGAAAGAAAGACAAATCGATTGAGGATATCATAGTAGGCCTCCATATCTTCAATGGGACGAA
This sequence comes from Bartonella sp. AP72JLCBS, assembly GCF_042195705.1. Taxonomy (NCBI): domain Bacteria; kingdom Pseudomonadati; phylum Pseudomonadota; class Alphaproteobacteria; order Hyphomicrobiales; family Bartonellaceae; genus Bartonella; species Bartonella sp. AP72JLCBS. The sequence goes on from NZ_JBHIOU010000008.1 coordinate 69,872, forward strand.
TGGCGACACCAGTTGTCATTGCTGCTTTAGCAACAGCGGGGGCAATACGCAGTATTAAACGCGGATCAAAAGGAGAGGGGATTAGATAGTCTGGTCCAAAATTGGGTGGTTCTTTCGAGTATGCACGTGCTACAACATCTGAAGTTTCTTCACGTGCAAGGGCAGCAATCGCATGAACAGCGGCCATTTTCATTTCTTCATTAATTGCACTAGCACCTACGTCTAATGCACCACGGAAGATATAGGGAAAACAAAGGACATTATTAACTTGATTGGGATAATCAGAGCGTCCTGTGCAGATCATTGCATCTGGTCGGATAGAGCGTGCTTCTTCAGGCATAATTTCTGGTACTGGATTAGCCAGTGCTAAAATGAGTGGATTTTGAGCCATTCTTTTAAGATATTCAGGCTTTAAAACACCACCTGCAGATAGGCCTAGAAAAATATCCGCATCATCAATAATATCAGATAAAGTTCGTGCGTCCGTTTTTTGTGCGTAATTGATTTTCCAACGATCCATAAGGGTCTTGCGACCTTTATAAACAACTCCCTCTAAGTCACTAAGCCAAATATTTTCAACTTTTGCCCCAAGACGAACCAAAAGATTAAGGCAAGCGAGGGCAGCAGCACCTGCACCTGAGGTAACTATTTTTGCATTTTCAATTTTTTTTCCTGAAAGATTTAAGGCATTTAATACAGCCGCAGAAACAATAATGGCAGTTCCATGTTGGTCATCATGAAAAACTGGAATTTTCATTTTAGCACGAAGCTTTTCTTCGATGTCAAAACATTCAGGAGCCTTAATGTCTTCAAGATTAATACCACCAAATGTAGGTTCTAAAGTCGATACCGTTTGTACCATTTGTTCTATATCGGATGCATCAATTTCAATATCAAAGACATCAATATTCGCAAATTTTTTGAATAAAACGGCTTTACCTTCCATAACTGGCTTTGAAGCAAGAGGGCCAATATTTCCTAAACCAAGAACAGCAGTTCCATTGGATATAACAGCGACTAAATTAGAACGGGAGGTATATTGAGCAGCAAGATTAGGATCTTCATGAATTGCAAGACATGGTGCAGCAACACCTGGAGAATAAGCAAGAGCTAAATCACGTTGGTTATCAAGAGGTTTTGTTGCTTGTATTTCCAATTTTCCAGGTTTAGGGTACTGGTGATAAAAAAGTGCGGCACTGTCAAGTTCAGCTTTTGGTGAACTGAAATCACTATTTCGTTCTCTAGACATTTTTATGATATCCAAGTTAGCGTATGTGTATATGAGATGTTCCATCTACGATAAGGTTTTGTCCACTAATAAATCCTCATTTCTCTGAATATCAAAATGCATGAGTATGAGAAAATTCTTCTGGATCGTAAAACCAGTTTGATGATTCTTTTTGTTTGTGTGCATGAATAATTTCATTGATAGCAGCACGATTAGTTTTTTCTTTCCTTAATAAAACCCGTAAAAATTGATTAGTCTACAAACAAATAAAATATTACTAATAATTACATTACCAAGCCATTATTTTTTTTGCAATGCTTACAACTTAAGGAAAGAAAAGAAGAGTGTTTTCTATTAACTTCATCTTCTTTATTTAAATTTCTATAGGGAGGTAGAAGAAATTTTAAATAACAATTTGCAATTTATAAATTATTTTTGCAGCTATTTAAAAGGAAATTGGAACTTTAAAAATGGGAGTTGTTTTGTTTATTATTCAATTGAACTCTTAATAATGCAAACTTTATAATTTATAATGAATCATCTCGTATGTTGAATGAGAAATTTGAATACAATAAGATTCTTTTAGCTCAAATTCATCTAATATAATAAAAAATATTTACTTACATAATTCAAACGAGAGTAATATGTGGATAAAAAACATTAAAAAAATAAATAGAAGTGTTTCTATGAGCTATTTTAATACAAAAGCATGAATTTTTTTCACAATTAATAAAAATAATTATTACCGATTTTGTACCTTTATGAAACTATGAAAAATAAAGGAGTTAAGAAAAAGATAAGGAAATAGAAAACATGCTTTATCATTCTTAGAATGATACGTTGTTTGATAAGCCATTACGCTTCTTTAGGGTTATTGCTTAGGATATCAAAGAAAACCGCATGCCAATTATCCCAACCTTTGAAGTACAAAGCTACAGTTGAAAAAAAAGCATTCTATGATGAGCCATTAAAACAACTGGAGAGAGAAAGTGGAAAAAATATCTTTTTCCACTTTCTTATTTGTTATTGGATTCGACCACTTGCATGAGCAAGCATAGTATAAACTTTTCCGGTATCTGATATCAAGTACTTGCGAACTGAGTTGGAAGAGCCAGAACTGCGCGATATATCACGTAAGAGCTTTTCGAAATCTGTAACATATTGATTCACTGAACGTTTAAACCCAAAATCGCTCATATATTTTTTCTTAATCATTTCAAATATTTTTTGTCCATTTAAGGTATAAAGGCGTTCTGTTACGATGTTTTTTTGTCCACGTTGATAATGATCCCATAGCTCAACAATGGCATTGTGATTAATAGCTTGCACTATACCAGAAGCTAATGAATTAAGAGAGCAGTTTGCAGGAGATGGTTTTGTTTGCACTGATGTTAAAACATCATCACTAGGGGGAGCATCATAAAATGTTTCTTCACGTGAAGCTCTTTCTAAGAGATTTGATACCCATTTATTTGGTCTTTTTTTGCTTTGATCTTGTTGCAAAATAGGCTTAGGTGGCACAATCTTTTTAACAGACTCAGTGGAACTGTCACTTTTTTGATTAAACATTGATGATGTAGGCAATGCTGATATTAGCTGTTTTTGTGCGCTCTTTTGATCATTTTGTATAACACTGACTAAATCTTGTAACGCTGTAATCTGTTCATTCAAAGCTGTGCGAATTGTTTGCGTTGTTTCTTTTGTTTTTTCTGGAAGTTTTTTTACATTTTCATTGATATCATTATTAATCTTTGAAAGCTCTAAACGAACTTCATCAGCGGAGCGACGTATATCTTCTGCTGCTTCTGAAAAACGCGTTGATGCTTCACTAACAAGCTTATTAAGTGATTGTTGGAATGAATTTGTGGAGTTACGCGCATTCTTATCAGAGCGTTCAAGTGCTAAGTTGAAGATTTTTTCATAATGCCCAATCATTTGATTAATTTCATGAGACTTTGAAACAAGAGCATCGCTTAATACAGAAAGCGTATTATGTTTTTCTTCAAGTGTTGCACTAAGTGAATTTTCAGACTGTTCAAGAACATGAATAGTTTGGGAAAGTGTCTTTGCATGTTCACCAAAACTGCTCGTTATATGATTAATTTGTTCAAAGGTACTCTTTGAAAGTCCTTGCAGAATTTCAACATTAGTATTGAGCGCTTGATTTGAAGCTGACAAACGCTCTGCTACTTGGTCCGTGTTGCGGAAAAAATTATTCGTACTCTCATTAAACTGCCCATCAATATTTTGAACAGCCGATAATAAAACATTACTATTTTCCTGAAAATTGTAAATTGATTGATTCAACTGTGTTAAGATGGATGAGACATTATTAACAAGCTCTTCCTTCATAATCGTTATTGTTTGAAGTGTTTCAGAGTTAGCTTTGGTTAAGCTATTCACTAAAGATTCATTATGTGCATAAATTCTTTGTTCAGCATCTTGTGTGGAAAGAGAGAGTTGTTCACCGATATGCTGTGTTAAAGAATCAATTGATTCTGTCGTATTTTGCGCTGCTTGATTTAAGTGATTTGTAAGCTCTGTTATTTTTCCAACATGTTGTGAAATTTGTGTTGTTGTTTGATTTCCAGCATCTTCCAGACGGCTCGTTACATCAGAGAGCTGATATCCTAAATTATTTTTAAGATTTTGCATAGAGTGATGAAGAACATCACAGCGTTCATTAAGAACTTGTTCTATTGCTGTTGTTGATGTGTGAATAGTTTCATTCAATAATGCTTGTGCATTATGGCTGGCTGTTGCGAAAGCTTCGACAGTATGCGCTGTTTGTTCAGACAGAACTGACAGAACTTTTTCACTGGTATCATAAACAGTTTTTTTGACATTTGATACAATGCGATTGCCTGATTCTGAGAGAATATTTTCTGCTTGTGCAGTAACATTTGTAACAGATGAAAGAATTTGTTCACTCGTAGAAGAAAGAATATCAGAAGCTTTTATAATCTTATTATGCAGGTTATCTGTCACTGTATTAACAGAGTCTTCTAAGGTTACACGCATATTGTCAACACTGCTTTCCAGCGCTTGTTGAATTATCTGACTTTGCTCATTACTAATCATGAGAGACGTTTTTAATGTGTCAGAACGTTCCTCAATAACAGATGTTTGCATATCAATGGCTTCACAGATTTGGCTAAATTTTTCAGATAATGTTTCCTCTAGCGTTGTTGTCCGTTCAAAAATTTTGTGTGCACGATCTTCTAGATCTGTATCGAATGATTCCATACGTGTTTCAAGGGTTTCAAAGAAAACACCACTCGATTGAGAGAGCGTATTTTTTAAAATTTCGGCATGGCTTTCAAGGTTTTTGATATGATCTTGAACCGTTTCAGTAATGTTTTTATTATTGGCGACAATTGCACTCTCAACTAAATCTATTTGTTGTTTCAATGCAACATCGACACGTATATCACTTTTTGCAATGAGATTATGGATTGTTTCCATGCGTTGTTCAAGTGTGCGTGCTTGATCGGCAAGAACTTCATTGAGAGAAAAACTATTAATCGCTAAAGAATCGCGCAGAGCATCGGCACGGATATCAATATTTCTCGCTTGTGCTTCTAAAGCATCTTGGGTTGTATTACAACTTTGTACAATGACATCTTGTAACTTTTCAGTGCATTGAATGATGTTTGTAATATGATTTTCAGCTTGTTTATCAACGACTTGAACATTATCAGCCAAAACTTTTTCAATATGAGAAGTATTTTGGGACAAAACATCAATTTGATTTCTTAATGTATCCGCAATTTTATTTTTCTCGTTATCGAGCATGTCTGCCATAAGAGCTCGTTGATCAGAAAGTTGTACTTTAAAATCTTGTGAACGTTCTTGTATGATATCAACAATGGCATTGTCGACATATTGAATTTCTTCTCTCAGACTTTCCTTACTTTTATCAATTGCAGAAAGAATAGCTTCACGTCCATTTGTAAATGCATGGGTAATGTCTGCTGTTTTTTCTTGGAGGTTCTCATTTATTTTCAAGACATGAGCTTCCAAGAAGTTACCAAGTTTTTCAGCATTATCCTCTAAAGCCTGACTGCGTTCTATAAAGGAATCAATGATGGAATCACTATGCTCTTTAAGAGAAAGATCAACAGTTGCTAAACGTTGTTCAAAGGCTCCAATTGCTTGCGAGGTTACGTTATCAAATTTAGAAGAGAGTTTATGTGCTTGGTCGTCGAGCTTTAAGATCTTCTCATCAAAATTCTGTAGAGATTGATTATTACGATCAATAAGAGCTTTATCCAAGGCTTTAAACTTTTCATCGACAGCGTGCAAAGTTTGATCTGTTACTGCTTGTATATGTGTTGCAATTTTAGCAACATGTACTTCTGCTTTTTCAGCTGTTTCATTAAAGGTTTTTTCTATTTGTTTTTCATTATGATCAAATCGTTTTGCAAAACCATCAAAGTTTTTTCCTAATTCATGAAAAAATTCCGTGTTTTTCTGCTGAATTTGTGTTGTTGTTTTGTTAAATTTTTCAACAAGTTGATTTGTTACGCCATCACCGGCATAGGAAAGTTTTTCAACAAGGTCTTCACCTTGTTTTTGTAAAGTTTGAGAAAGGGTTTGTGCAAGCTTTTCAACATTGGTCACAATGTTAGAGGTAACCAAACCAAATTCATCACTCAGTTGTTCTTGGGTTCCTTTAATTGTTGATTGTACGCGATCTGCGTGATTCAAAATGGCTATGCGTTCATTACTCAATTCTTTGATTAATGTGTGAATGCGTGATTCATTCTCAGCATAGGCTTGTTCTAGATTGTGAACTTCACCTTGTATGATTGCTTCAAGTTCAACAGCACGTCCGAGGGTACGTTCAATACCTTCGTTCATTGCCGCTACTTCTTCACGAATGGTTTGCCCTATAGCAATAGCTTGTTTTTCAGATAGATGTTGTGGTTCACTAAGGCGCTGTGCAGCATTGGTCATAAGAAGCGCAATATTATGCAAGTCGTTTGAACGTTTTGTTAATTGAGCAACGCCCCAAGATATAAGGATAGGAATTGCTGTTCCGGCTGCTACAGCAAGTCCTGTTGGGGATGTAACAAAAGTGCTGATATTGGATAAGGAGCTGAGTCCGGTAGGTGCGAGTTTATGCGCAATAAAAGCTCCTCCCGTTGCCCATAAAGCACTAAGCGCTGTTGTATACCAGTAGACTCGAGAGGAAGAACGCTGCTTGAATGGTCCAAAATTTACAGGGGTTGTTATATCATCATTTGCAGGAAGAAGTTTTGTAGGCAATAATGTATTATGAACAGTTCCACCTGAAATATCAGGTGAAGGTTTTGGAGCAAAAAGCTGTTCAACAACGGATTTATCAACAACAGCTTCATCATGAATATTAGAAACAAAAGTTGACGTACCGTTTTCAGCAAAAAATTCTTCTTCTGCCATTGCAATTTTTTGAATCAGATCATCGACATTAACAACATTTTCAGAATTATTGGATGATATCGTTTCAAATCCTGTGTCATCGAAATCAAAGTTCATAGCTTTTGTGAGGGCTTCTTCAACTTCAACTTCAAATGTTTGCAATTTTGTTCTGCGTGCCATACTCGCCTCGTACTCTTACAGCCGGAAAAGGGATACGTCCTCTTCCACATAATTTCTACATACTAGCTGTTAATTATTTAGAAAGGAATATGCTTAGGGAAAAATTTTAAAAACTTATCAAGATAAAGTTAACGCGGTTTCTTGTACCCTGTTTAAAAATGTTATAAAATATAGTAAAAACAATTTATTATTTAAATCTAACTAAAACAAAAATACTGTTTACAACTTGTGTTTATAGAAAGCTTTATAAGCCGGCAGTCTTTGAAATAAGGACAATTTAATAGCGGTTATATATACAGTAAGGTGCGAATGTCTCTCTTTAATATCGATAATCGTTAATAAATGTTGTTGTCCGCTTACTTTTATTGATTCTAAACGAAGCAGATTCATCATCACATATAGTCTGTAATAGCTTAGGATGTATAAAAGTATGCCTTTGAATTGTAAGCTCATAAAAAAGTAAACGTGGAAAAATTTTTAATTTAATATAGCTTTTCGTAAGTTGTACTTTATTATTGTCTTAAAGAGCTGTTTTTTCTCTAATTTCAGTTGTTTGTTGCTGAATTTTTAAGCTTCTACGTTGACAATTGGATATTTTTCAGTCGATATGCATGCACGAATATTTTATGCAATCTAGATAAAGGTGTAAGAATAATGGCAGAGCGATCACAACACCTGCAAGATGTGTTTTTAAATACGGTGCGTAAGCAAAAAATTTCCCTTACAATTTTTCTTGTCAATGGCGTTAAACTCACGGGTATTGTAACTTCATTTGATAATTTTTGTGTTCTTTTGCGCCGAGATGGACACGCGCAATTGGTTTATAAGCATGCTATTTCTACGATTATGCCTGGACAGCCTGTACAGATGTTTGAGGGTGAAAGTCCTGAGTAAACATATCATTTTAAGATAGACCTCTTATCCCATTTAAAAGTACTTAGATTGCTATGATAAATGAAAATGAGAGATTAGGAGGGGTATTTTCGCAGAATACAGGACAGGTGCGCGCACTTGTTCTGATACCGATTTTTCAAGAAAATAGAAGTGAAAGCTCTTTGAGAGAGTGTTCTATATCTTCTCGTGTTAAAGAATCATTGGGGTTAGCACGTGCTATAAGGTTAGAAGTTGTTAATTATGAAATGATTAATATTGCAACGCCTCGCTCTGCGACTCTCTTTGGAAAAGGTAAAGTAGATGCGTTAACCTGTTATATAGATGAATATTCTATTGAGCTTGCGATTGTAGATCACTTTTTAACGCCAGTACAGCAGCGTAATTTAGAAAAATTGTGGAATTGCAAAGTTATCGATAGAACGGCTTTGATTCTTGAAATTTTTGGGGACCGTGCACGAACAAAAGAAGGAGTTTTGCAAGTAGAGTTAGCGCACTTGTCCTATCAAAAAGGGAGGCTTGTGCGGAGTTGGACGCACTTGGAAAGGCAACGGGGGGGGCGTGGCTTCCTAGGTGGACCTGGTGAGACGCAAATTGAAGCAGATAGGCGTCTTTTACAAGAGAAAATTATTCGTATTCGCCGCGAATTGCAAACGGTTATTAAAACACGTGCACTTCATAGAGCAAAAAGGAAAAAAACATCTTATCCTGTTGTAGCAATGGTAGGATATACGAATACAGGAAAGTCAACTCTTTTTAACCGTTTAAGCGGTGCAGATGTTTTAGCAAAGAATATGTTATTTGCAACGCTTGATCCGACTTTGCGCAAAGTTGTTCTTCCCCATGGAAAAACTGTTCTTTTGTCTGATACTGTAGGGTTTATTTCTAACTTGCCAACGAATTTGATTGCAGCTTTTAGAGCAACCCTTGAAGAAGTGGTTGAAGCAGATCTCATTCTTCATATAAGAGATATGTCAGATCTTGATCATCGAGCACATGCCCAAGATGTTTTAGAAGTGCTTTCAAGTCTTGATATCGATATTGATGATATGGAGCATATCATAGAAGTTTGGAATAAGATTGATATGTTAGATGAGCAAGCATTGAATGTTTTACAAACAAGCGCAAAGACGCGATTAAATCCTGCTCTCATGGTATCAGCACTTAAGGGGGATGGACTCGATCAATTATTAAGAGCCATTGAAAAGCGAATTTTTGGAGAGGTGCAAAGCATTGAATATCTTTTACAACCTCATGAAATGTCGCTTATTGATTGGTTTTATGAAAACTCTGCGGAAATAGTGCAAGAAGGGCATGATGATGGGTCTATTACCATTAGAGCGGTTGTTACTTCTGAAGCAAAAAAACAACTAGAGAGCCTCAAAAAAAATATGAATTAAGTTCTTTAAAGCTATTGTTGAACATTTGTTCTTAAATTTTATATTTTTATTATCTCAAAATAATATGACAGCAAGTTAAGAGGATAGTTACTACTTTCTCTTAATAAAACAATATGAAGAAGTATTTTGCTGGTTAAAATAAAGATGAGTCTTACATGTAATAAAAGACTATTCGTACGTACCGTATGGCGAAGCATTTTGATTGTTTTGCTATTACAAATGCTATGTGTATCTTTGATTTGGTTGTATTATTTTGTCCAGCCCCGTGGTTACCAAGCAACTTTAACATTTTCATTATCTGATTCTGTAGGAAAGCTATTACCAATTAAAAAGCAAGACAATGTTATCGCCTTTTTGTTTTCACAGCCTATGTTCTTCAATGATTCGAATTTTTCTTTAAGTGCTTCTTATAAGAAAAAAAATCATGAAAATATCCGTTTATCGCGTCATGGTGATTTTATCGATCTTACTTTTGAAGCCGAGACACTTGAAGCAGCTCAACGTGGGTTGGAAACTTGGTTTTCCGCATTTTCACAAGCAATCATAAAACAGAAACAATTCTTGTTAAATGATAAATTAGAAGACAAACAATATGATAATATTGCAATCCTTAATATCGTGCAGGAATTTCGTAAATCTATTGATTCTTTTATTCAGCGTGGTGTAAAACAAACAGAGCTTCATGATCTTTCGATGCAATTAACGCAAGCAACTTTAAAGCGTATTCATTTAACAAGTTTGAATTCAACGATTAACATGATGCGTGAAAATGGGCAGTCTTTACTGTCTTTATCGTTTATTGCAGGCAATTCAGCAATTGCTGCTCTGGAATCTAAACGTGATCTCTTGGAAACACAAAGAGCACATATGGCTGTGCAATTAGGGTGGACACATCCTCAAATTAAAGCGATGACTGCAGAATTAGAGACAGTTTCTCATCAATTAAAAAATAAAATTTTACAAATCGTTTATCAAGTTCATTCAGATGAGGTTATTGCAACGGAATTAGAAAAACAGCTCAAAAAAAGAATGAACTTTTTTGTAAAAGATCAATCCCAATCTTTGAATGAAATATTTAACGAGTTTGAAAATAAAATAAAAGCAGCAGTCGATGCCCAAAATAAAGCGATGAGCAAGTCTGCTCATCGAAGAGAAAAAATTATTGATTCATATCGGAGATTGAGTGATGATCCTCTTCTCTTACAAAATACAAATATTCACGTGGTCACGCCAACAACGTTAGCACCAATTTCTTTTATGGCTCTTTATGGAAAAAATATTCTTGTGAGTGCATTGGTCAGCTTCCTTACTCTTTTGCTAGGAATATTGTTATTCTATCCGTGCTTTAAAAGGAAAAAAGACCAAATCTCAGAAGAGGATTTGAGATCAAAAGAAAATGATCTTAAGAAGAATGAGAGTATTTTAGTCTCTCAAGAAATGAAAAATTTTGAAGCTTTTATTACGATAGAGGGATTATCTGATGTTTTGAAATGGCGTGCTTCAACCATTATTTCAATCATTGGACCAGAAGCTGCACGGACAGCGGCAAAGCTTTCACTTCATCTCACAAAAGAGAACAAAACAATTTTGTTGGTCGATATTTCTGGTCAACAAATAGAGAAAGTCATTGGCCCACATCGCGGACTGAGTGATATTTTAACGGGCAATGCCAAGTTGCATGATGTTATTTACCGTGATTATGATACGGGGGTTGATATTCTTCCTCAGGGGTTAACAAGTGCTATTTCAGCACAAGATTTTTCAAATGATATTTTTCATATATTACAAGAATTTAAAAAAGAATATGATTTTATCATCCTAGAGATGGCAAGCGAACCAAAATATGGGGTTGAGCAATTTGCAGAGCTAACAGACTATTATATTTGTAATACTGTTCTTAATGAACAAGAATGGATGATGCGTATGGTAGACAGCTTTCCAAAGACTGTTTATCGCGTTGTAGCATCATAAGTTTCGTAAAAAAGAAATATGTATCGCATGTTATAGTGGTACGCTTGTTTTTTGCTAAAGTTGTAGTACATACTAAAATAGACAAAGAGTTAATGTTTAAATTTTAAAATGCATTTTAGTTGGAGAGAAGCGTGGGGCAATCAGAGATGGCAGTAAAGAGATTAAACAATAGCGTTTTAACGCCTGTGCAAAAGGAAAATAGAAAACATATACAGGTGTGGCTTTACTCTATTTTATTGCTTTGTTTGGCAATTGTTTTAGTGGGTGGCGCTACTCGTTTGACGGGATCAGGATTATCTATAACGGAATGGAAGCCAATACACGGCGTTATTCCACCGATTGGTGAGGATCAATGGCAAGAGGAATTTTTAAAATATCAACAGATAGCACAGTATAAGCTGCTTAATCCTGATATGACTTTAAGTGCTTTTAAGGTCATTTTTTGGTGGGAATGGGCGCATCGTGTTCTTGGGCGTCTTGTTGGTCTTGTCGCTTTATTGGGGCTCATTTGGTTTTGGGCGACTAAGCGTGTTGAAAAAAATATCTTACTCCCGCTTATTGTTGTACCTATTCTTATCGCCTTTCAAGGCTTTATTGGTTGGTGGATGGTTGCTTCAGGGATTGGGCAAAGTAGTTTAACAAGTGTGAGCCAATATCGTTTGGCCTTTCATCTTATAACGGCATGTTTTGTTATTGTTTTTGTTACTTATTTATCTCGAGGACTTGAAGAATACTCAGAAAAGCCAGCAAATCAAAAGGTGCAATATTTTGCGGCATGGCTTGTTATTCTCGTCTTGATAGAGATTTATTTCGGAGCTTTGGTTGCAGGGCTTCATGCTGGAAAAGTCTATAATACATGGCCCCTTATGGATGGTCAGATTATTCCTGATGGATTGTTACAGCATCGTCCTGTTTGGCTCAATTTATTCGAAAATCCCTTAACGGTTCAGTTTATTCATAGATTTTTTGCTTATTTTTTATTGATTGCCTCGGCTATTCATGCTTTCTATGTACAAAAAAATGCTCCACATTCAACTCATTCTCGTCGTGCATTTCTTATCTGTGTTATGATTATTATCCAAGCAGTCTTGGGTATCTTAACACTGTTACATGAGGTTCCGATAAGTTTGGGGCTCATTCATCAAAGTATGGCATTAGTCGTGTTGTGTTTTGTTGTTGCACATTGGCGAGCAACAAAAGGGGCTTATCGCGTTGTTGAATAAAAGTTTGTGGGTAGGGAGGTTTAGTCGCTTGCAAGCATTAAATCGAGGTTTTGGATAGCTGCAGCTGATGCGCCTTTTCCTAAATTATCGAATATGGCGCTGAGATTAAAAATACCTTCACGATCATTTCCAAATACGAACAGTTTCATACCATCTTTATTGGCTAAACACTCTGGATTAAGTCTTTGAAGTGAAGCAGTTTCTTCTTGTGATGCAACTAAAATGGTATTTTGTCCATCGTAATGGTTTGCGAGAATTTCGCGCAAATCAGAACAGTTTGCTGATTTTGTAAATAAATGGCGATGCAGAGGAAGATTTACAATCATTCCTTGGGGAAAACGACCCACACTTGGTATAAAAACTGGGGGTTGATTGATTTGTCCATAGATTTTAATTTCTGGCACATGTTTGTGTTCAAGATTAAGACCATAGATAAAATAATTGTCCTGAATATTTTGTTGAGATTGATTTTCCATTTGTAAAATCAACTGTTTTCCACCACCGGTATAGCCGGAGATTGCATTAATCGAGATGGGATAATCGGCGTCTAGCAGTCCTGCTTCACGGAGTGGGCGAATCAAACTAATGGCACCGGTAGGATAGCATCCGGGATTGGTTATATAATGTGCTGCTTGGATGCGCTTTCTTTGTCCTGCTGTCATTTCAGGAAAACCGTAAACCCAGTCTGGTGCAACACGGTGGGCTGTCGAGCTATCAATAATCCTAATGTTTTTATTTTTTTGAAGCCAATGAACCGTTTCGCGTGCAGCATCATCTGGAAGACACAAAATAGCAATATCGGCTTGATTAAGATAGTCTTGTCGCAGATGAACATTATGGCGATCTTTATGAGCAAGAGAGAGTAGTTTTAAATCTGTACGCCTTTCTAAGCGTTTTTGTATTTGTAGTCCGGTTGTGCCATGTTCACCATCAATAAAAACTTTGGTTAGCATTCTTATTTGCCTTCGTATTAACTTTGCCTATTATATTCAGCTTTTCACATTATAAATTATTTTTAATCATTAAATTATTGAATTTCTTTAGATTATAGATATTTTTTGTAAAAGGTGTAAACAAATAAGAGTGTAAAAAAAGAAATGTAATCTCATTTTTTACTATTCTCGAGAGGAAAGTTTTTCGCTGTTTTTATAACAAAGAATAAGATAAATATTTGCCTCATTATTTTTGAGTGTAAGTAGTTTAAAATGTTTGGTTTGCATGGTTTGCTGTGTTATCGTTCTTTGACTTTATTTTTTTATGTTAGGAATGTGTTTTATGACTCAGCAAGAAAATGACGCACAAAAGCGCTTTTTTAATGATAATTTACAAACTGTTGATGGTGCAATTTTTGACGCAATTAGAGGGGAGTTTGAGCGTCAACAACATGAAATTGAGCTGATTGCTTCAGAGAATATTGTTTCAAGAGCGGTCCTTGAAGCGCAAGGGTCTGTTTTAACCAATAAGTATGCAGAAGGTTATCCAAGAAAGCGCTACTATGGTGGGTGTCAATTTGTTGATGTCGTTGAAGATTTAGCTATTGAAAGGGCAAAACAGCTTTTCGGTGCTGCGTTTGCGAATGTACAGCCTAATTCTGGTAGCCAAATGAATCAAGCTGTCTTTTTAGCTTTACTTCAGCCTGGTGACACATTTATGGGGTTGGATTTAAATGCTGGAGGTCACCTTACGCATGGTTCACCTGTTAATATGTCAGGAAAATGGTTTGATGTTGTTTCCTATGGTGTGCGTCAAGAAGATCAGATTATTGATATGGATGAGGTTGAGCAGCTTGCAAAAGAACGTAAGCCAAAACTTATTATAGCAGGGGGCTCATCTTATCCACGGCTATGGGATTGGAAACGATTCCGTGAAATTGCAGATGAAATCGGTGCTCATTTACTCGTTGATATGTCTCATATTGCTGGTCTTGTTGCTGGTGGCGTGCATCCTTCACCTGTTCCACATGCGCATATTGTAACAACAACAACACATAAGTCGCTTCGAGGTCCTCGTGGTGGTTTAATATTGACAAATGATGAGGCTTTATCCAGAAAAATTAATTCTGCAATTTTTCCTGGTCTTCAGGGTGGTCCTTTAATGCATGTGATTGCCGCAAAGGCTGTTGCGTTTGAGGAGGCTTTGCGTCCCTCTTTCAAGAGTTACAGTGCCAATGTTGTCGCTAATGCGAAAACTTTAGCAAAAACATTACAGGGTAATGGTTTTAATATTGTTTCTGGTGGTACAGATAATCATTTGTTGTTGGTTGATTTACGTTCCAAAAATCTAACAGGTAAACGTGCTGAATTGGCTTTGGGACGTGCTCATATTACCTGCAATAAAAATGGCATTCCTTTTGATTCTGAAACGCCATCTATAACATCGGGAATTCGTTTGGGATCACCTGCTGCCACGACGCGTGGTTTTTTAGAAAAAGAGTTTATTCAAGTTGGTCATCTGATTTCAGAAGTTCTTGATGGTCTTCGGAGTGCAAAAAGTGATGAAGATAATCATGCCGTTGAAATGGCTGTTGAGAAAAAGGTAAAAGATATAACGAATCAATTTCCTCTTTACTCTTATCTTACCACTCGTTAAGGATACAAAGGATGCGCTGTCCTTACTGCCAATATGAGGATACACAGGTCAAAGACTCTCGTCCAGCAGAAGAGGGGGCAGTGATTCGCCGCCGCCGTGTGTGTTCCGTTTGTGGTGGTCGTTTTACAACTTTTGAACGTGTTCAGTTGCGTGAGCTCTTGGTTGCTAAAAAAAGTGGACGATGTGAACCCTTCGATCGTGATAAGTTAATGCGATCAGTTGATGTGGCTGTACGTAAGCGCAATATTGATCCTGATCATATTGAACGAGCAATTTCTGGCATTGTACGCCAGCTTGAAAGTTTGGGAGAACCAGAGATTTCTTCAGAAAAAATTGGGCATCTTGTGATGGAAGCATTGAAAAGAATTGATGATATTGCTTATATTCGTTTTGCTTCTGTGTATCGAGATTTTCGTAATGCAAGCGATTTTCACGATGTTATAGATGAATTGTCAAAGGGTATCGCGGATACAGAATCTCGTTTTGATGAATAAAAAAGTGCAAGATGAACGGTTTATGGCTGCAGCTATTCGTTTAGCAGAACGTCATGTCGGTCTTACAGGTGAGAATCCTTCCGTTGGTACGTTAATTGTGCGAAACGATAATGGTGCTGTGGGGGCTTTTATTGTTGGCTATGGCGTAACAGCTATTCATGGGAGTCCTCATGCGGAAGTGCAAGCTTTACACATGGCAGGTTCTTTGGCTCAAGGAGCGACAGCTTATGTTACTTTAGAACCTTGTGCGCATTATGGAAAAACTTCGCCGTGTGTGAATGCGCTTATTGATTCAGGTGTTTCTCGAGTTGTTGTTGCGCTGACTGATTGTGACAAGCGTGTTGATGGTCATGGTATTGCTCTTTTGCGAGCGGCGGGTATTGAAGTGGTTGAGGGCATTTTAGCTGAAGAGGCTTTTGAATCCTTATGGACGCATTGGTGCATAAGGAAGATACAACGCTGTGCGGTCACTTTTAAAATGGCAATTTCTGCCGATAATGGTGTTGGAAAAAGAGAGAAGGGCAGCGTAAAAATTAGTGGAACACTTTCTCATGCCCATACGCATATTCTACGTGCTCAAAATAATGCTATCCTCGTTGGTATTGGTACTATATTAGCAGATGATCCACAACTCAATTGCCGCTTGCCAGGGATGGAGATGCGCTCACCAATTCGTATTATTTTGGATGCAGATTTATCTATCCCCCTTGATGCAAAAGTTGTCCAAACAGCCATAAAAATTCCTACATGGGTTATTTGTGATGTGGATATTTCAAAGAAAAGCAAAAAAAATGCATTGGAGCAATATGGTGTGTCTGTTTATTCGGTCGAGATGAATAATGGTTGTGTAGAACCCTTTGCTCTTTTACAGATGCTTTATAAACATGGGATTAATAGTGTTTTATTGGAAGGGGGTGTCAAGACAGGGGAAAAATTTTTGAATGCTGGTTGTGTTGATCATTTGATATGTTTTCATACCCCCATTGTTTTAGGCAAAAATCGTATTGAAGCCCCTCATTTTGGAAATTATCTCTCGCAGTTTCATGAGATTGAGACAAGAATGTTTGGAAATGACCGTTTTTATAAGTGGAGACGTAAGACATTATGTTCACAGGAATTATAACGGATATTGGTTGTGTTGAAGATGTTCAACCTTTAAAGCAGGGGATTCGTTTAAAGATTTCTACCCGCTATGCTATAGAAAGCTTAGCAATTGGGGCGTCAATTGCTTGTTCAGGAATTTGTCTGACAATTGTAGAGCGAGGATTAAAGCAAGAAGATTCCAATTGGTTTGTTGTCGAGGCGTGGGAAGAAACATTACGTTTAACGAATCTTGCACAATGGATAAAAGGAACTTTTGTTAATTTGGAACGTTCGCTTCGATTGGGTGATGAAATGGGAGGACATTTAGTTTCTGGTCATATTGATGGTTTGGCTGAAATCATTGATCAAAAAAATGAAGGGGATGCAATTCGCTTTTATTTAAAAGTTTCAAGACAATTTATGCCTTTCATTGTTAATAAGGGATCTATTGCACTTAATGGGACATCTTTGACTGTTAATGGTGTTGAGGATTGTGTTTTTGATGTTCTTATTATTCGCCATACACTTGAAATGACAACGTGGGGACAAGCTAAAATTGGAGATCGGGTCAATTTGGAAATTGATCAACTTGCTCGTTATGCTGCAAAACTTTTTACTTTAAAAAGAGAAGATGAATAAGCCAACACTCTATTGATCGTTTTCAGAATTTTATGCTTTATAACTTTGATTTTTTTGATTCGTTTTTTGTGGAATTCCATTATGATGAAAGAGATAGGTAAAAAGCCTCACGTATTGATTGTTGAGGCACGTTTTTATGAGGGGATTTCTGATGCACTTTTGAGAGGTGCAGTGAATACTTTGCAAAAAGCTGAAGCAAGTTATGATGTTGTAACGGTTCCTGGAGCATTAGAAATACCAAGTGCAATAGCTTTTGCTGAACAAAACAAGATATCGTATGATGGTTATGTTGCTCTTGGTTGTGTTATTCGGGGTGAAACATATCACTTTGAAATTGTTGCTAATGATTCTTGTCGTGCATTGATGGATTTAACTGTTCATCAGCACTTGGCTATTGGAAATGGTATTTTGACTGTTGAAAACGAAGAACAAGCATGGGTGCGTGCAAAACTAGATGACAAAAATAAAGGTGGTTTTGCGGCTGAAGCTGCTTTATGTATGATCGCTCTAAAAAAGAGATTTGGAGATAATCGTTAAATATGGCTGATATAAAAAGCAGACATTTTCCGCGTTCAGCCAATAAACGTGGAGCAGCAAGACTCGCTGCAGTTCAAGCACTCTATCAAATGGATATCGTGGGTTCGGGGGTGATGGAAACGGCAGCTGAGTATGAGGCTTATCGTTTGGGAAAAGATATTGATGGAGATCAATATCTTGAAGCTGATTTTCAATGGTTTTTGGCTATTATAACGGGTGTTGTAAAAGATCAAAAGCAGCTTGATCCGCTGCTTCATCAACAGCTTTCTGCAGAGTGGTCTCTTTCACGTCTTGATTCTATATTGCGAGCAATTTTACGAGCAGGTTTATGGGAGTTGATCAACCGTAAAGATGTTCCCGTTGCAGTTGTCATGAATGAGTATGTTGACATAGCAAAGGCGTTTTTTGAAGGTGATGAGCCAAAACTTGTTAATGCAGTTCTCGACAGTATGGCAAAAAAAGTCCGCCTCTAAGAGTTACAAATCCCCCCCTATTATAGATCTGATATTATCAGACCTATAATATTGAAACGGTATGCAGACTATATAATTTAGTTATGGGGTGGCAAATTCACAGGGCCTTTTATAATTTGAATTAAGAAAGGATGTTCTTTCGTTACAGTTGGCGTTGTTTGTGTAATAAAATCAAACACTTGACCGTCTTGTAATCCGTAATTTGCAACTTTTGCAACCTGATTATTTTTATTGAAGTAAATGGCTAAAACTTTGCGATCAATAATCTTTGTTTTCATAAACTGCATCCCACGATAACGTGTCTGTGAGATGTAATAAAAAACTTCATTATCATATTTTGTTTTTAATGAAGGGGTCCCTAAAGTTAAAAGAACTTGCTCTTGACTTGAGCCAATAGAGATAGAACTTAGAGCATTTTTATCAAGAACATAGCCCTCTCTATAAATTTGGCTCGAACCTGAAGAATCAAGAAGGCTACACCCAGCAAGCATTCCTATGCTTGCTATTGATAGACCAATCAATAATTTACGTTTGATTAAGGCTATTATGTGAGGCATTTGAAACAATGGTATCTCCTTTTTATACTGAGATGTAGGACAAGAAGGCAACCTCAAGTTTTTTCTAATTTTAACTTAATCTACCGTAGCTTACACTGAGTTTCCCTGTTATAAAGCAAATTATGCCATATAGAATTTCTTTAGAAAAGAAAAAAATGCATAAATACTTGAGATAAATAAAAACATAGTGCTTTACGCATTTTTATGTTTGGGAGTTGTCAATGAATGTTCAAAATGTTCCTCAAATGACATTTGCTTTGGCTTATCCAATATCTGTACGTTCTCTACCTGCTAAAGGTATAAGGGTTCATTTTTGTGCAAACAAAAAAGAATGTACACATTTAGCCCAGAACCATGATTTAATTGAAGTAAAATCTTGTGAGGGAAAATTCCATATTTTCCCGTGGAAAAAACGCGGAGTGCGTATAAAAGGTCTGTTGCAAGCGCGTATACTACAGTTATGTGTTGTTACATTAGAACCATTAGAAAATATCCTTTGTGAAAATATTGAGGTTGTTTTTGTTCCTGAAGATTCAAATTTGATGAAGCCCCAAATATCAGAGGATACAGGGGAATTGTTTTTAGATGTGGAGGGGCTTGATACTCCTGAAGTGTTTTATGATGATAAAATTGATATTGGCGCAATCATGGAAGAGTTTTTTGAGTTGTCTATTAATCATTATCCACGTAAAGAAGGGATAAAGATGAATATGGTTGAAAATTTAGAAGAAGCAGAGCGAAAATTCTCTCCATTTTCTGTTTTGAAAAATTGGAAGTGATTGTAAAAACATACAAAAAATATCTATTGTATGCTAAACGGTATTTTCTGCGGAGCGATTTTCGCAAGATGTGCTGTGTGAGTATTCAGGAGCTAAAAATCATAATATGTATTTAAAGATATAAATGAAAAGATGTGGGATATGCAAGCGTGATTAGAATTTCTGTGGATGTCATGGGCGGTGATTACGGTCCAGAAGCAGCTATTGCAGGAGCAGCAATTGTACAAAAATATTTATCAAATATTTATTTTCTATTTTATGGAGTAGAGGAGGCTGTTCGTCCGGTTTTAAAAAAATATCCCTGTTTGGATTCTGTATCGCGCTTTTGCCCTACAGAAAGTTATACACGCATGGATGAAAAGCCAAGCCAAGCACTTCGTAATGGACGTGGTAAATCATCAATGTGGTACGCCATTGAAGCGGTAAAAAATGGTGAAGCTGATGCTTGCATTTCTGCTGGTAATACGGGTGCACTCATGGCCATGTCTTATTTTTGTTTGAAAATGCTTGCAGAGGCTGAACGTCCTGGTATTGCGGGTATCTGGCCAACACTGCGCAGTGAGAGTATTGTTTTAGATATTGGAGCAACAATTGGTGCCTCTGCTAGTCAGTTGGTTGATTTGGCGGTTATGGGAGCAGGTATGTTTCGCGCTTTATATCACACTGAAAGACCAAGTGTTGGGCTTTTAAATGTGGGGGTGGAAGAGGTTAAAGGACTTTATGAAATAAAAAAAGCAGGAATGATATTGCGTGAAGTGCAATTAGAAGGATTGGAATATAAAGGATTTGTTGAGGGCAATGACATTGGAAAAGGAACAGTCGATGTTGTTGTGACAGAGGGGTTTTCTGGTAATATTGCTTTAAAAACCGCAGAAGGAACCGCGCGACAGATAGGAGAGATTTTAAACTCTGCAATGCGCAGTTCTTTTTTAACATCTCTTGGTTATTTTTTATCACGGGGTGCTTTTCGTATACTGAAACATAAAATGGATCCTGATAGGGTGAATGGAGGAGTTCTTTTGGGTTTGAATGGTGTTGTTATAAAAAGTCATGGCAGTGCTAATGCTAATGGCTTTGCTTCTGCTATCCGCGTTGGTTATAAAATGGTTAATAATGGACTTTTACAAAAAATAACGGCTGATTTACGGCGATTTCATGAAAATAAAGCAACACTTTTTGACCAAGAAGATGAAGCGGTGATGAATGGAGAGTCCTTATGATAAGCTCTTATAATAGAAATAAAAAATTTGAAGAAAAGGTAAGAGCTGAATGATTCGGTCAATTATACGTGGTGTAGGAAGTGCTTTGCCGAAAAGAAGTTTATCAAATGATGAGATTGCAAAGTTTGTTGAAACGTCAGATTCATGGATTGTTCAGCGTACAGGAATACGCCAACGTTATATTGCCAGTGAAAATGAAACAACTGTTTCTTTAGGAGTTGAGGCTGCGCAAGCAGCACTTACAAATGCTGGTTTAACAATAAAAGACATCGATTGTATTATTTTAGCAACGTCCACCCCGAATCGTACTTTTCCTGCTTCTGCTGTTGAAATTCAGCATGCTTTGGGAATGAGCCATGGATTTGCTTTTGATATTCAAGCTGTTTGCTCTGGTTTTATTTTTGCTTTAACAACAGGAGATTCTTATTTACGGTGTGGAGGGGCTAAAAGAATTTTAGTTATTGGATCCGATACATTTTCTCGAATTTTAGATTGGGAAGATCGTACGACATGTGTTTTGTTTGGTGATGGTGCTGGTGCTGTTATTTTGGAAGCACTAGAAACTGAGGGTGATATTGCTTTTGAGCGTGGTATATTGTCTGCGAAATTGCGCTCTAATGGTGCTTATATAGATAAGCTATATGTTGATGGTGGACCTTCAACAACACAAACGACAGGCTATTTGCGTATGGAAGGACGAGAAGTTTTTAAATATGCTGTTGGTATGATAACGGATGTGGTTGATGATTGTTTTGCAGCTGCAGGTATGGATTCTTCACAACTAGATTGGTTTGTACCTCATCAGGCTAATAAGCGCATTATTGAAGCATCTGCTAAAAAGCTGGGAATTTCACTAGATAAAGTTGTGATTACCGTTGATCAACATGGTAATACGTCTGCTGCATCAGTTCCGTTGGCTTTAACAACAGCTGTTTGCGATGGAAAAATAAAAGAAGGAGATCTTATCATGTTAGAAGCCATGGGAGGTGGATTTACATGGGGAGCAATTCTTATTCGTTGGTAAATTATGGCTACTTGACCATATTTCAAGAAAACGTATAAGTCATTTTGTAATTTTTAATATTTTAATAGGTGGTTATAATGACAAGTAAGACAGTAACGCGTGCAGATTTAGCGAGCGTAGTTTGTAAAAGAGTGGGCTTGTCACATACTGAATCAGCAGCTTTAGTCGAATTGGTTTTGGATGAGATTTGCAACTCACTTGTAAGAGGTGAAGCGGTTAAATTATCTTCTTTTGCAACTTTTCAGGTTCGCAGTAAAAATGAACGTGTTGGACGCAATCCAAAAACAGGTGTTGAAGCACCGATTCCGCCGCGACGTGTTGTGACGTTTAAGGCTGCCAATGTCCTTAAACAGAGAATTTTAGATTCGCATCGTGCAAAACAGAAAAAATGATATCTCATAAATAAATGCCATGGTATGTTTGGTATTTGTTAAAGAAATGTATAAAATAAGGGTCTTTATTTTTTAGAAAAAGACTGGTGAGTAAGGTATCAATGATGGTCTTATTTTTGACTAATCTTGTTGAGAAATTGAGACAGAATGAGTCATTGTGAAGTAATTTATTTTGTTTTAAATAAGGTGTTACAAAATGGATAAAAGCTCTGATGCTTTTCGCACAATTAGCGAAGTAGCGGAGTTATTGGAGCTTCCGCAGCATGTCTTAAGATTTTGGGAAACACGTTTTAGGCAGATTAAACCAATGAAACGTGGGGGAGGAAGGCGCTATTATCGTCCGGTCGATGTTGATTTGCTCAATGGTATTAAGCAGTTACTATATGATCAGGGTTATACAATAAAAGGTGTGCAACGCCTTTTGAAAGAAAATGGTGTTGCTTTTGTGACTGCATTGGGTAATGGTGATCTTGATGCTATGAATGTGGTCATAGAGAAGAAACATGCAGGACAAACTTCTGAAAATGCTAGCAATAAGCCTAAGAAATCTTCTTTTGGGCTTTTGAGTTTCATGAGGAATGAGGGAGAAACATCTGTCGGTTCTGTGAATCTTTACAAAGATAAAACTGATAAAGCATTGTTACAAGAAATTCTGTTTGAACTCATTGAATGTAAGCGTGTTCTTGATAGAGCACGATAATAATATTTTTTTATTTTATATGTGTTTCGTAGATATTTAGATGTTTTATGGATGTGCCCAGAATTTTATACGTTCAACGAGTAGTCATATATCGTATGTGTATATTTAACGAGTTTTTTATAAGAGTTTTTCATTTGGTAAAACATGAAGAAGAGAAAGAATAAACGCTGAGTTTTGCCATTTTTTTTGATTTGGCTTTATAAAAATTAAGGCAATATCTCATCAGTGTAGATTGCGGGATGTAGAATGCCATTAGCTTACCAATTCATGTGCTTGTTTTAAAGAGATGTTTCTTAAGGCTTCTTAATCTTATTTTACCATAATGCCTCGTGAATGATTAATGGTAAACTCGTTGAGTACCGCTATTTTTATACTTATGAAGGTTCAAGTCGGCATCATCATTATAATTATAGCCTGTTCTCAATGACTGCAACAATTCTTAGCACTTTAGGCGGTTCATTGTAGGCATTTTAAAAGTCCTTTCTCAATAATTTTTATCCACACACTCATTCCGCTTGTTTCGTGCAAGCAAATGATTTTGATAGATTCAACATAAACATATTAAAAATAAGAGAAGCCTATGATATTCGAAACCTTATTTAATATGAATAACGATATATTATCATTATAAATCAATATCTTGTCCTTTTTATAAGGGCTTATCTTACGAATAAGAAATATCATTGTTCAGCTAATTTTACATATTTTTTATTAATAAATATAATCTTGTTTTCAGTTTTCTTGCTTGATGTTTCTATAATTATTGTAATGATCTATCCATGATAATAGCAGAATTTTTTCATTATAAAGGTAAAAGATTAATGTTATTATTAATATTCAATTGTCTATGATTTTTGCATTTAAACAGCTCATAGCTTACATTCAACTTTTTCACCAATCTACCTTGTAGAGAAAGAGCACGTTATTCTTTCTGATGATAGGTCATTGTGCATGAAACAAAAACACACTACAATATCAAATTATTTCATTTTGTACAAAAACTGAAGATTTATAGTAAAAAATTAACGTATTACCATCTTCTGTGGTATTATGCATTTATTACACGTTGCAAATCTGGAGGTGTTGCTTCATTTGAGAGTTGTTTAATCACATCTTCTACAGATAAAAGGGTTTGATTTGTACTTCCTAAGCGGCGCATGTTTACGCTGTTTGTTTCAGCTTCACGTTTGCCACATACCAAAATTACGGGGACTTTTTGTAAAGAATGTTCTCGTATTTTATAGTTAATTTTTTCATTGCGGAGATCTATTGTTGCGGAAAGCCCAACAGCTTTAAGTTTTGCTGTTATTTTTTGGGCATATTCATTTGCTTCGGATGTAATTGTTGCAACAACAATTTGTTCAGGAGCAAGCCAAAGTGGCATATGTCCAGCAAAATTTTCAATTAATATACCAAGAAAACGCTCCATTGATCCAAAAATAGCACGGTGGATCATAACAGGTTGACGTTTTTCTGAATCTTTATCAATATAGAATGCACCAAAACGTTCAGGGAGATTAAAGTCTATTTGTGTTGTTCCACATTGCCATTCACGACCGATAGCATCCTTTAATGTATATTCAAATTTTGGACCATAAAATGCTCCTTCACCTGGAAGGATGCTTGTTTTGATTTGTCCTGCAAATTTTGTTTCAATCGTTTTAAGGACAGATTCCATGATACTTTCTGCATGATCCCATAATGCATCAGATCCAACTCGTTTTTCTGGACGTGTTGAAAGCTTAAGACTAATTTCTTTAAAACCAAAATCAGCATAAGTTGATAAAATAAGATCATTAATACTGAGACATTCATCGGCTAATTGTTCATCAGTACAAAAAATATGCGCATCATCTTGTGTAAAACCACGCACACGCATAAGACCATGTAAAGAGCCTGAAGGCTCATAACGATGAACAAGTCCAAATTCAGCAAGTCTAATAGGCAAATCACGATAAGATTTTAAACCATGTTTAAAAATTTGCACATGACCAGGGCAATTCATTGGTTTAAGGGCATAAACATTCCCATGATCTGAATCTTCTTCTGCTGAAATTACTTTGAACATATTCTCCTTATACCAACCCCAATGGCCAGATATTTCCCAGAGTGACCTATCGAGAACTTGTGGTGCATTAACTTCAGCATATTGATGATCATCAAGGCGTCTACGCATATAGCTGATCAAATTTTGGAACATTTTCCAACCTTTTTTGTGCCAAAAAATCATTCCTGGCCCTTCTTCTTGAAAGTGAAATAAGTCCATTTCACGTCCCAAGCGGCGATGATCACGTTTTTCAGCTTCTTCTAGCATATGGAGGTAGGCTTTTAAGTCATTTTCATTTGCAAATGCTGTTCCATAAATTCTCGTGAGCATTGGATTATTGGCATCGCCACGCCAATAAGCTCCTGCAACTTTCATTAATTTGAAAGCATTCCCAATTTGCCCTGTAGATTGCATGTGCGGTCCGCGACAAAGATCAAACCACTCCCCTTGATAATAGATTTTTAAATCTTGATTTTCAGGAATGCTATCAATAAGTTCAACTTTATAAAATTCCTTTTTCTCAGAAAAAACTTTTCTTGCTTTTTCACGAGACCAAATTTCTTTTCTAAAAGGTTTATTGCGTTGGATAATTTCACGCATTTTCTTTTCAATGACGGTGAGATCATCTAATGTGAAAGGTTGTTGGCGTGCAAAATCATAATAGAATCCGTTCTCAATGACAGGACCTATTGTTACTTGCGTTTCAGGAAAGAGCTCTTGCACTGCTTCAGCAAGGACATGGGCGCAATCATGCCTTATGAGCTCAAGAGCGCGTGAATCTTCTCGGGTAATAATCTCTACTTGACCAGATTGTCCCAATGGATCCGATAAGTCTCGCGTGATACCATCAAGACTATAGGCGACTGCTTTTTTTGCAAGTGATTTAGAAATAGATTCTGCTAATTCCAAGCCTGTCATTTCGGCGGGGTAATTACGTTTTGAACCATCGGGAAAAAAAAGAGAAATAGAGCAAGACATAAAAACACCCTTTTAATCCAATTCCGCTAACGATTGCGGATGGTTTCGTGAAAATTGAGTAAAAAGCTTATAGACTAATTTTTTATCAATACATGTGAAAAAAGAAAAGGATTATTTGTTGTGTTTGTCAGAAATTTTCCAGTAACGCCAAGGTTTATAAAAACAGCAAGAATTTCCAAGCGATGGAGGGACTGGATCAAAGCCATCTGTTCCAAAGGGCCCACAACGCATGATACGAAAGAGTCCCATCCATGCACCAGCCCAAAGCCCATGGCGAGCAATCGCTTCATATGTATATTCTGAACAAGTCGGAGCATGGCGACATTGATTGCCTATAAGGCTCGAAAGTGTTATTTGATAGAACCGTATTAAGAAAATACCCAATAATCGTCCGGGTGTTTTTTTCCAAGTGCCTGTGTAATTCCGAGTCAACTTTTTTTGTCTAGATTGTGATTTGAACATTTATTTTTCTTCAATTTTTTGAATGCAGTCTATCATTGCATCAAAGGGTAGTAGTGTTGCTGCATGGCGCACTTTATAGTCTTTAATGGGCTGTAAGCAAGAAAAATCCTCAAATGGAGCTTGAGGAGAAGGACCATTTTGCGTTAGCATTTGGTAGATAACTTCACGCAATATTTTAAGATCTTGAGTTGTTTGTCCGATGATATGAGATGCTAAAAGTGAAGCTGAAGCTTGCCCTAGCACACATGCATGTATTTCGTGAGCAAAATCGGTAATAATACCATTTTCCACTTTTAAATCTACAGTGATTGTCGAACCACAAAGGTGTGCATGTTTTCTTGATGTTGCATCAGGATTATTAAGACGCCCAATTTTGCCTATATGTGCAGCATATTTAAGTATTTTATCATTATAGATATTATCAATCATGCGCTATTGCCTGAAATTTTGAGAGTCGTGATTGTTTAAACTTTTAATTCGCTTATATAGAGATTATACAAAATGAGATAGGTATGGAGCAAATGCTTTGTATAGAGTAAGCTTGGAGTTTTTGAATGCGTAATGTTGTTAAAGAAGACGCAATTTTATCTGAAGAAAAGCGTCCGAGTATTGAAAAGGTGGAAGAAGCGATTCGTACATTACTCTTATGGATAGGGGAAAATCCAAATAGAGAAGGGCTTTTAGATACTCCAAAACGTATAGCCAAGGCATATCGCGAGCTTTTTAATGGTTATAGTCAATCGGTTAAAGAAACCTTAGGTACAGTTTTTGAAGAGGTTTCAGGATACAATGAAGCCGTAATCGTAAAGAATATACCTTTTTATTCACACTGTGAGCATCACATGATCCCAATTATTGGGAAAGCACATATAGCATATCTTCCTAATGCAAAAATTGTTGGTCTTTCAAAAATTGTACGTGTTGTAGATATTTTTTCTCGTCGTTTACAAACTCAAGAAGCTATGACAGCGCAAGTGGCTCACGCGTTAAAAACGTATCTGAAGCCTCATGGTGTAGCAGTATTGATTGAGGCTGAGCACATGTGTATGGCTATGAGAGGAATCCAAAAACAGGGCTCTACAACAATTACAAAAAACTTTCATGGTTATTATGAAAAAGATCAAGCGGCACAAGCACATTTTATGATGATGGTTCAAAGGTCATAGTAAAGCCCATATTTCTCGTAATCTCTATTAAATTATAAAGCATCCGGATAAAATAAATTATGAGAAAAAGAAAATTGGCTTGTACCTTTCTTTATGATTTGTTAAAGGCTAAAAACCAAGATTTTTTCTTTCCACGTGCGGTCGTGGCGGAATTGGTAGACGCGCAGCGTTGAGGTCGCTGTGGGGCAACCCGTGGAAGTTCGAGTCTTCTCGACCGCACCAGTTCGCAGGGAGTCTCTCCATAATGAGATGAAGTTATGTTAGAGAGAGGGGATTTATAGGCATTATAGAAAAATCTTTTTTGTATGTTATTTGTTGGTGTGTTGCCAATAATGTTTCGTTTTTTATTACTTTATCTATGCATTTGAAATGTTATATTTTTATAAGGTGGGGTGAAGTTGCAGTGAGAAGTATAATGATTCTGAGATATTTAACACTTCTTATTTGTATTTCTTTATTATCAGCGTGTAGTGATTCACGTGCTGTACTTTGGCATGGGGTGCATGCAACACCTTCTATGACTGCCGTAGAAAGGGAAGTTGAAGGGAAACCAGTTTCTCCAAAAGCCATCGTTCCAGTGTATGTTGCAACGAGTCGTATGATGCAAAATAATTACGCTCAACCTTATGGTGCAGAGCGATCAAATAAAGTTCATTATAATCGTGTTGACGTAGGAATTCCTCAGCAACATGTAAAGGGAGTTGTTGAAATAAATGCCTATAAACCTACGCATGATAAGTATTTTGCAGCAGTAGCATTGCAAAAATACGATAATAAAGAACAGTTTAAACAGCAATTAAATGCTGCTTTAGCAAAAAAGCCAAAAGGAAAAAGAGAAATTTTTCTTTTTATCCATGGGTATAATAATAATTTTGCAGATGGTACATTTCGTACAGCACAGTTTACACACGATTATTCTTTAAATGTTGTCGCTGTGCATTATTCTTGGCCTTCGGCCGGATCAGTTCCTCTTTATATTTATGATCGTGACAGTGCTAATTTTGCCCGTGACGGATTGATAGAGCTTTTAACACTTATTAGTGAAACCAATGCTGATCAAATTTCGGTTATTGCACATTCTATGGGCAATTTTGTTATAATGGAAGCATTTAGAACGTTAGCGTTACAGGGAAAATATAGGCCTATTCGTCGTATTACAAGTTTATTAATGGCTGCACCAGATATTGATGTTGATGTATTTGAGCGCCAACTTAATGATATAAAAAAACTTCCGCAGCCAACCGCTATTTTAGTATCCAGAGCGGATAAAGCTCTTGCGGTTTCAGGACGTCTTACGGGTGGACATCATCGTGTGGGCGATGGCTCAGATATTGAAATGTTGCGTAAAAATGGAATAGCTGTTCTTGATTTTTCTCATGTGGATGGGGGAGCACACAATGTCTTTGCATCTTCGCCAACGTTGATGGCTCTTTCTCGAGAAGGTTCTTTGGCTTCCACAATTATGCAAGGTACAGAATTGTCACCTAGTCAAGCCCTTCTTGCTGATGGTAGTAGTGTGTTGGAAAAAACAACACATCTTATCCTTTATACACCTGTACGTTTTCTCTCTCCACGGATTCCACGTTGATCGTGAAAAGAGAGAAGGGGCTCCATCGAATAATGTATTGGAGGTAATATTTTTTAGCACTTTCTTTAGAATGGTCTTGTAAAATGAAAAATAAATAGCGGGATGAATGTAAAAAACAGTCATTAGGTGAGTTTGTGATGATTGCACGGAAACGCTATGTTAATACGCCTACAGTTGTTGATTATTTATCTCATTCCGCAATTAAGTTATTAGATATTCATGCTATGCTTGTGAAGGTGAGAAAAGGTGATATGGGGGAAAAACCAAATTTATTGCGTCAAATTGATTCTACAAAAAAACAGTTAGATGAGATAAGCCATGCTCTTATTTTAGAATATCGTAAACGCCAAGAAAATGAGCGTTTTTTAAAACAAATTCTGCTATCCATTTCTGATCAACTTTTTGCACTTAATAATGGTTTTAAGGAAACAGGACGTCTTTTTTTTCAAGAAGTTAGAATACTTCAATCTCAGATGCAATGTTTATATGAGGGAAAGGAGAGGCTGCATTTGTTGAATAGCCAAGAATCTTTTTGTTCTCCGTCAAAGATTGATGAAGTCATTAAACAGTTACAAAAAGCACGAGAAAAGCTTATTCTTGAAAGCCCACATCTCTTTGAAAAAAGCACAAAAGCTAAACAATCAAAGTTCTTTAGTTGAGCAGATAGATAATTTGAATTTTACAGCAAAAACGCTGTTAGATAGAAGGCTATAACCTTTTTAAAGAAAAGAATTTGCTTTAATAAATGAAACACATGTATTTTATAATCACACTCTTTATCGCATTAAAGCTTTAGAAGACTTTGGTTATATCTTTGCTAAAGTTAAGGCTTATGTTAAGTTGAGCTTTCAAATGCTTCGCACAGGAGAGCCGCTTACGAATAATTTTAAAGTGTTATCTTTATTGGCTGGCTGCTCAGTAAAAAAATTCAGAAGGCATTAGATCTTTTATTAGAAACTGGACACATCATTTTTTTAGAAGATGGTTGATTGTGGAACCCAGATGTTGCATTAGAATTAAATGATAGCAAAGAGAAATCAGAAGCAGCAACAAAAGCAGCTCATTCTAGATGGCATAAAACAAAAGGTAAAAATGACAATAATCATATAAAAGAAAACGCATATGCGGATTGCATGCAGAGCGCATACGATGCGCATAGTGTTGCGCACTGCGAACGCAATGCCATTAACATTAACATATATAAAAAAATAAAACTAACGTTTTATCAAAAAAAGAAATTGATTTTGAAGATTTAGAAACAATCGATTTGGTTGACGAGCCAATCGAGTGTGATGTTGAAAGCCAATCAAAGCAAACCAACCAACCTCCTATTCACGAGCAAGAAAGCGTTCCTAAGAAAGCCAAGCGAAGTAAGGGGAAAAAAGAACTTGGAAGCGTACCAGAAGATTTTGAACCTGATTTGCAATACGCAATCGATAAAGGCTTAACGCATGATGAGGCGTTATTAGAATTCGAAAGATTTAAACTTCATTGGAAAGCCAACCCATGTCGAAATGCAAACAATCGCGATTGGCAAAGTGTTTGGTGTGGTTGGATTATTAACCAGAATGGAACGCTCGCCAAGAAATTAGAACAGGAGAAACGATATGCAAACGAACGCTATAAGCTCTCAACAAACAATTTCATAAACAGCCTTTCACAAAGCTTCAGTACACTCAAATCAGCAATCACCACTAGCGATTCTTATGGATCAGAATGCAGCAGAGATACAGAGGCTATCAGTTCATTTGCAAGCACTTGCCAAGAGAGTGGACCGGAGTGTGTATCCTCCAACCTCTATGCATGGAAAGCCGTTGACGCTGGAGGAGAAAGCGCAAGTTTTGCAAGACTGTAATCGCTTACAAGCACTGCTTTCACGGAAAGTTACGGTTGAACATATCGAGGCGGCTGCTTATTTGCTTTCTGGTCTAAAAATACCGGCAAATATAGACCTGAATGTTATCGCTTTGAACTATAGCATAGCGCTAGCAGACGCTTTAGAACATACCCTTAAACAGGCTGTTAAGGATATCATATGCGGAAAAGCAAAGGGCTTGTCGAAAAACCTTTATGCTAACAGGAGCAGAGCTTGCAGAGTGATGCTTATTTTGAATATCGTCTGGTGGGTGAGCAAATCTTTGAGCTGACAGGCAATCGCACTCTTCTTGATGTTGAAGATCCCAATGCTCAAATGCAAAGGCTTTATGACAATGCTGTGGAGCAGCAGGGTCCTTTGGGGTTAGTGCTAGGCAAGCCCTTAACGCCTCAGCAGATTGCTGAGATCAAAAAGGATATGATCTGGCTTGAAATTCACCTTGTCGACGGACAAGAAGTCTTGGTACCCCACGTTTATTTGGCACCAACCTCCTCTTCAGAACAAGGGATAAAAAACGGCACAAGGATTGCAAGGAAACCTTGCCAGTGCGCGTTTGAAAGGGAATGGGGTCACCTTGAATGCGGACCGTCTTACCAATAGCGGTGCTGTGGTAAGTGATGATGCATTGCATGTTTCGACCACGCAAACATTGTTTAATGATGGTGGTTTTTTAGATGCCAGAGGTGCTGTAGAACTCACCAGTAACGGTCTTTTAGCCAATTCTTCCGGTGTTATTCATGGTGATACGGTTACCATGACGGGTGGAACGATTGTCAATAGTGCCGCTAAAATCCGTGACACGAATGAATATGGTTTTGTTGATCGAGCTGGGCAGAAGGGACAAATTCTCTCTGATCATGAATTAAACATTCAATCCCTTGGTGATCTTGGCTCAGAGGGGGGGAATTCACCAGCGGCGGTCCGATGACGGTGATTGTCGGTGGTTCTGCTACGTTTGGTTCATTAGTGCTAGAGAATGACCATAAGGAAACATTGGAAAAAGGGCATTATAACGCCCAAAGCAGTGAGCACCGTTTGACAGAAGTCAACAGTGATGGAGATTTGACCATTGTCACAGGTGGTGAACTGAACCTTGAGGGAAAGTTTAAAACCAAGGGCAATGGAGATTTCACCAGTGGTGGCGCTCTCAACGTGGTTTCAGAGCAAGATTTTAACAGTTTTGATTTGGATCTGAGGAGCAAAGAAGGCGACAAATCGAAGCAAAAGAATAAGTTTCGTCAACAATCAACAGAAGTTACTACAAACAAAACCACG
>NZ_JBHIOU010000009.1:0-90192 GCF_042195705.1 Bartonella sp. AP72JLCBS
TGTCTTTTAAGTAATGGAGATTGCTTATTGCTTCACGCTTTTGTTTATCGCGTTCTTTAATGGGGTCACGCCCCTCACGTAAAACAGCCCGCCACCTAGTTGCCAATTCACGGGCTTGTTTTAAAGAAACATCTCGCAAGGCACCCAAGCCCATTTCGCGGCGCCGACCATGAATGGTATAACGATAAAGCCATTGAGCACCACCATCTTTACGTTTGTGAAGAAGCAAGCCGGCACCATCATTATATTTACCAGCTCCCAATGTTGCGACAGCCCTTGCATTAAGATGATTCATAAGAACCATTTTTACTCCTTTCTTGTACAATTTTTACCCACACATCAACCCCGCTTGTGATGTGCAAGCAAGTGGTTTTGATTAATACAACATAAACAGGTTTGGAATGATAAAATCCTACAGTATTAGTTTTTTCATTCAATATGAAAAAAACTAAGTTATCATTATAAATCAAAGTGATGTGGCGTGATGAAGATGCTTATGCAAAGAATTTAAAAGTTTTTTTGTGAGTGTTTGAATAAGTTCTTTGTTTTTCTAAATTTTAGATAAAAAATACTATTGCTAAAGTACTAAAAGTAGATCATGCTGGTAAATAGATGGAACTTTGATGGCGCTTGGTTTTAAAAAAGGCAATAATTGAATTTGATTTCACTGTTTGCGCTGGTATTGATTTTGCAATAACAGATAATAGTTTATTGTATGCAGAATACTGTTATTTAGATTTTGGTAAAAGAAATTTATAAAGAATATTATCATTAACAGTTATGCGAAACTTTAATGAAAATGAATCAAACTTTAAGACACATAATTTTAGTCTGATTTAGTTTACAAATTCTCATTGAATGCAAAATTAAAAGTTTAAGAAGCCTTATTTTCAAAAATTCTTTATTTTTTTGTGAGTGTGTCATTTTTGCTACAGATATTTCAGAAAAGATGCTCTATATGAATTTCATTTTGGATATTTGGAGAGATTTTATGAATACAAAACGTTTAATAACAGCGTCTATTTTTTCTTTAATTTCAGCGTCTACAGCACTAGCTGCTGATGTTATGATTCCTCATCAGCCAGCATCATCGACTGCTTCTACCATTGTTGCACCTACTTTTTCATGGACAGGTCTTTATTTAGGTGTCCAAGCTGGTGGTTTTTCGAGCAAAGCTGATATGGCTCTTGTTGGTCAAGAAAAGAGTTTACCACTGGATAAAGAGTTCTCTCCTAAACTTTCAGGTTTTGCAGGTGGTTTTTATGCAGGTTCTAATATTGATCTCGGTGACAACTTTATTTTTGGTATCGATACGGATTTAATGGTATCTGGAAAAAAACACACAAAGACCATTACCATAGGTGCGGCTGATAACACTACAGTAGAAAATGCAGTCGTAAGATCCCGCAGATCAGTACAAACACAAACGCTTCCAGTCCCTCGAGCAGTAACATCAGAAGGAACACAAGGATCCGCTTCAGAAAAATCTGTTGGAACGCAATCCAGTCAAGCACCAGCTCAACCAGTAACTACAGTTCAATCGTCACGAGCAGGAGAAGCACAATCAAATCAATCAGCAACAACTGGAAAGTCTAGCGATGTTAGTGCAACAGCAGGAAAAACAGTGACGTCGGAAAGAACATCAGGAGTTCCAACACCATCATCAAAAACGCCATCTGAATCGTCGCTAACACAACCAGTCTCCCCTAAAACAGTGCAAGCGGTATCGTCCTCATTGGGAAGATCAGATACAGGAGGGGCATCGTTAGGTGAAGTAGGTAGATCACAGCCAGCTGCACTTAAACCGACATCCCTTACAACAGGAGTAGGAACATCAGCATCGCGATCAGCTGTAGTAGATCAGTCATCAGGCGTAAGGGCAAATGGAGCTAATGCGCCTGTAAATACTGTATTAGTAGTGCCTGCACAAGTACAACCTGCACCAGTAAAACCTACTGCAACCGCACCAGCAGTACAGCCAGCAGCAAAAGCACCTACATCGGTACAACCATCGGCAGTAGAAAGAACAGTACCGAGTTCATCACTTGTACTCGCGAGATCAGGATCATCCAATGGTTCAGAGACAAAAGTTTCTAATGGAATAAGCGGAGCCCAACAGGGAGGTCATCATAGTTCTTCCCATAGTAGTGGAAATGCTAATGCACATGGTGCACCTCATGCAGGTGGGCATAGCTCTGGTGCTCATCCGAATGGTACTAATCCACATGCTTCTCGTTCTCATGGTGGACAGAATATGTCTGGACACGGTGCACAAAGTACACAAGCGGTGGATAAGAACGCTTCCAGTGTATATGGTATAGAACAAATAAAAAAGATGGCTTCTGAACTTGGTCTTGATCAAGAGGATGCAGTTGAAACTTTAAGTCATACTTTCAAACAAAATTGGGGTGGTGCTACACGGGTACGTATTGGTTTTGCTGCTGATCGCTTTATGCCTTATCTTGCTGGTGGTATTGCTTATGGGCAATTCCAAGACACTGTATCAATATCTGTTAAGGATGAGGATGGAAGAGTCGTTTCTTCTAAGAACTTAGCTGATGAAACAAAAACCATGATTGGTTACACACTTGGTGGTGGCGTTGATTTCTCGCTTCTAGATAATGTGATTGTACGTGCTGAATATCGTTACTCTGATTTTGGTAAAAAGAAATTTGCAAAGGAAAAACTTGAAGTTAACTACAAAACCAATGATTTCCGTGTTGGTGTAGCTTATAAATTCTAATTTTTTAAAGAGTAAATTTCTAAAAGGCTCCACTGTCAGTGGAGCCTTTATTTTTTTTTAAGATCACTTTTTGGTTTCTTTTCTTGTGAATTTCATGATAAAGCCCATAGATTGTGATGATATATTTTCTTGATCGCTGCTTAATACGAATGATAAGCTCGGATTTCCCTATAGATAAAAACCAGAGTTGCAGGGTTCAGGGAAGTTATGCAAAAATGAAATCGTAAAAGTGGACAGGGATATTTCACAATGACTGTGAAAAATGAAACAATAGATTATTCAAAAACTCTTTATCTCCCACAGACAAATTTTCCTATGCGTGCAGGGCTTCCGCAAAAAGAGCTTGAATTGATGGCGCGTTGGGAAGATATGGGGCTTTATGCGCAATTGCGCCAACAAGCAAAAGATCGTCCATTTTATATTCTTCATGATGGTCCGCCTTATGCAAATGGTCATATTCATATTGGGCATGCTTTAAACAAAGTTCTAAAGGATGTGGTTGTTCGTTCATTCCAAATGCGCGGTTTTAATGCAAATTATGTACCTGGTTGGGATTGCCATGGGCTTCCAATTGAATGGAAAATTGAAGAAAAATATCGAGCACAAGGAAAAAATAAGGATGAGGTACCTCTTAACGAGTTTCGTCAAGAATGCCGTGAATTTGCACAGCATTGGGTAACTATTCAAAGTGAAGAATTTAAACGCCTTGGTGTTGTGGGAGATTTTAACACGCCTTATACTACAATGGCTTTTCATGCAGAAGCACGCATTGCCAGTGAATTGATAAAATTTGCTATGTCAGATCAGATTTATCGTGGTTCCAAGCCAGTGATGTGGTCTGTTGTGGAACGTACGGCTTTGGCAGAGGCTGAGATTGAATATCATGATCATGAATCAGAGGTGCTTTGGGTTAAGTTTCCTGTTTTTGAAGCAAATTCTGATGATTTATATGGTGCTCATGTCGTCATTTGGACAACAACACCGTGGACGATTCCAAGCAATCGTGCAGTGAGTTATTCTTCGCAAATTTCTTATAGTATTTACGAAGTTGAAAGTGCTGAAAATGATTTTGGTCCTCAAGTGGGAGAAAAGCTTCTCTTTGCAGACGCTTTAGCGATGAGTTGTGGAGAAAAAGCCAAACTTGTTTTGAAGCATTTGCGTGTTATTTCTTCTGAAGAGTTGAAAGCTCTTGTTCTTTCTCATCCACTCAAAGGTTTAGCTGGAGGGTATAATTATAAAATTCCATTGCTTGATGGTTCGCACGTAACAGAGAGTGCTGGTACAGGTTTTGTCCATACAGCACCAAGCCATGGGCGTGAGGACTTTGAAATTTGGAATGATTATAAGTCCTTACTGGAGCAAGCGGGGATTGATTCATCTATACCGTTTCCTGTTGATGATGCAGGGTTCTATACGAAAGATGTTCCAGGTTTAGGACCAGATCGTGAAGGAGGACCTGCACGTGTTATTGATGATAATGGAAAAATGGGTGATGCCAATAAAGAGGTCATTAATGCTTTAATTAAAGCAGATCGATTGTTTGCACGGGGGCGTTTAAAGCATTCCTATCCCCATAGTTGGCGTTCAAAAAAACCCGTTATTTTTCGCAATACACCGCAATGGTTTATTTCAATGGATAAAGATTTTGGGGATGGTTCAACTTTACGTAGTCGGGCTTTGGAAGCTGTTTCAAAAACGCGTTTTGTGCCATCTTCTGGACAAAACCGCCTAGCTTCTATGATAGAAGATCGTCCTGATTGGGTTCTTTCTCGTCAGCGTTCTTGGGGTGTTCCTATTTGTATTTTTGCAAATGAGGATGGTGTTATTCTAAAAGATGAAGGTGTGAACGAGCGTATTTTACGGGCTTTTGAAGCAGAAGGGGCAGATGCATGGTTTGCTGAAGGAGCACGTGAACGTTTTTTAGGTGAGCGTGCACATGAGCCTTGGGTACAGGTTTATGATATTTTGGATGTTTGGTTTGATTCTGGAGCAAGCCATAGCTTTGTGTTAGAAGATCGGGCTGATTTGAAATGGCCTGCTGATGTTTATTTTGAAGGTTCAGATCAACATCGCGGATGGTTCCAATCTTCTCTTTTGGAAAGCTGTGGTACGCGTGCTTGTTCTCCCTATAAGTCCGTGATCACACACGGTTTTACTTTGGATGAGAATGGTAAGAAAATGTCTAAATCTTTAGGCAATACGGTTGTTCCGCAAGAAATCATTAAAACATCTGGAGCTGATATTTTTCGTCTCTGGGTTATGACAGCCGATTATTGGGAAGATCAGCGTTTAGGCAAAAAAATACTTCAAACAAATGTGGATTCATATCGTAAACTACGCAATGCAATTCGTTGGATGCTAGGAACTTTAGCACATGATGATGGAGAAGAAGTATCTTATGGTGCACTGCCGGATCTTGAAAAATTTATATTGCATAGGCTTTTTGAACTTGATCAGTTGATTAATCGCGCTTACGATGAATTTGATTTTAAAAAGATTATGCGTGCATTATTGGATTTTTCAATCATTGAGTTATCGGCATTTTATTTTGATATCCGCAAGGATTCTCTTTATTGTGATGCGCCTTCATCAAAAAAACGCAAGGCCTCCTTGCAGGTTGTCCGTGAGATTTTTGAGCGTATGGTCACATGGCTTGCTCCAATGTTGCCTTTTACTATGGAGGA
The DNA here is from genome assembly GCF_042195705.1 of Bartonella sp. AP72JLCBS. NCBI lineage: Bacteria > Pseudomonadati > Pseudomonadota > Alphaproteobacteria > Hyphomicrobiales > Bartonellaceae > Bartonella > Bartonella sp. AP72JLCBS. The sequence goes on from NZ_JBHIOU010000009.1 coordinate 5,428, forward strand.
AGCTTGGTTAGAGCGTTATCCAGAAAGCCAATCGGTGCATTTGGAACAATTTCGCTCTGTACCAGAAGAATGGCAAAACCAATCTTTGGCTGAGCGTTGGAAAAAAATTCGGCAGGTCCGTAAAGTTGTGACAGGTGCTTTAGAGCTTGAACGTGCTAATAAGCGTATTGGATCCTCTTTGGAAGCTGCGCCTATTGTTTTTATTTCCAATCTGGTTTTACGAGAGGCATTAGAAAATGTGGATATGGCGGAGATCTGTATTACCAGTGCACTCACAATTACGCAGGACACGATACCTTCTGATGCTTTTACTTTGAATGATGTTGAAGGTGTTGGTGTATATCCAGAGAAGGCATTAGGAAAAAAATGTGCTCGATCATGGCGTTATACACAAGATGTTGGAAGTGATCCAGCTTATCCGGATGTATCTGCTCGTGATGCAGCTGCTTTGCGGGAATTGCAGATTCTTGGCAAGATTTAAAGTTTTAGATCAAAGGAAAGAAATGCAAGTAAATTTCTCATATTGATGAATATAGTTTTTTGTGGTACGAAAAAAATTCCGTTGTTTTATCTGCAGGGGGGGAAATTTGTGTATGGACCGTTCTCTCATAAATAACGGGAATATTAATCAGCCATACACCTAGGAAATGGAATAGGCAGTGAGAAAACGTGAAATAAAAATATTTCCAATAGGAATTTTAGGGATGTGCTTTGTTTTAACGGGATGCAATTTATCCGCTCCTACCTATGGTACCAATAAACCAGTTTCAATACAGTTTTTTGAAGATGTTGCTAATATCACTTCATTAACACCAACAAATAACAGCAGCCAGATTGTTATGAAACCTCATCCAAAACTTGTAATACCAAGCCCTAGTTCACGCAGATTTTTGCCGGTACCACAACAAGATAGATCTGTCAATGAAATGGCAGCATCGAAGAAGCATCAAGGAAATACTCCTTTTCCTCACAAAGGATCGTCAGTTAATGGCGTTGGTTCAGAAAATCCTTCACAGTTGAATGCGAAGCAACGACAGGAATATTTACGTCGTCAGAGAGCACAAGTTGGAAGTTCAAAATACCGTCGCTATCTCACTGAACCACCTTTAAGTTATCGCCAACCGGCAAAAACCGCACCTATTGATCGATAGGGAAAAGACAAAACATTTAAAGTAAAGTATTTTTCCAATTACTTATGATACCAAGCTCTCATTCGCGCGCAGTTATAATGCTGCTGTAGGAGGGGGGTATTCTCATGAAATAGCAATATGACAACAGCATCGAGAGATTCCTTATGCGTTTCCTTAACACGAAACATTTCTCAAGCTCATTTTACAACATTGCTCATGTGGCTAGTATAACGTAAAATCTATTGTGCTCCAATACTTTATGCTTAGGAAGGAGAAAGTGGATACCATCATTTTATTTTACAGACTCCAATGTTGCGATAATTCTTGCATTTGAGAGCTTTCATAAGAGACATTTTTAGTCTTTTCTAAAACGTTCTTTATCCAGACGATAATTCCGCTTATGATGTGCAAGAAAGTGATTTTTACTGTTTCAATGTAATTTGAAATGAGAGCATATCTACGATATTTTGGACTTTATATTTTATATACAAAATAATGAATTATTCTTTTGAATGAATGTATCATCTAATAGAAACAATATGCAGAATTAAAAGAGAGAAAAAATGCTTCGAAATAGCTTTTGCTATATATATATATCAGAAGAATTAACAGTCTTTTTTGAGAAGTAGGATAGTTTTTAAAGAGTGAAAGTTATGGAAGAAGAATTATTTTTAGTATCGCTTTTGTATAAAAAAGTCTTTAAGTAATTGAGCTGCTTCTTTTTCCTTGAAACCAGAATAAATTTCAGGTTTGTGATGGCAGGTTGGTTGCTGATAAAAACGTGGGCCATTTTCTATAGCACCTCCTTTGGGATCATTTGTTGCATAATAGAGACGTCGTATGCGTGCAAATGAAATGGCAGCGGCACACATAGCACAAGGTTCAAGTGTTACATAAAGATCGCAATCAGGAAGCCTTTCGTTTTGCAATGTTTCGCAAGCCATACGGATTGCGCGTATTTCTGCGTGTCCTGTAGGGTCATATGCAGATTTTATAAAGTTACCAGCGCGTGCAATGATAGCTTTTCCACGTGTAATGACAGCACCTACGGGAACTTCATCTTTTTTTGCAGCCTCTTGCGCTTCTAAAAGGGCTATTTCCATGGGCGTCAAAGTCATAATATTCTTTCTACTGAAGGTATAGAAAATCTAAAGGTTATCTCGATAAGGAATGCTATGGAATGAATAATTTATTACGCTTTTATAATGAAAAGAATACCTCTATTTTTTTAAGAGTTTAAAACAAACTTGCAAGTCGACAGATACATTATTGTCGTTAAAGGATAGAAAATGATAAATGATTATGCTACTTCCTTTTTCAGGATAAGCGGTATGGTGCATGTGAATAATTTTCTGAACATACTTGCAAAGATTGGTTTGAAACGCAAATGAATGAAAATAATGAGAGTGAACGAATTGCTAAAAGGTTAGCGCGTGCTGGTATTGCTTCGCGTCGAGATGCAGAAATGATGATTGTTGCAGGTCGTATTTCTGTGAATGGTAAAGTCGTGACAACGCCTGCTTTTAATGTTAGCCGCTCTGATGTTATTAAAGTTGATGGCAAACCTTTACCTCCTATAGAACGAACGCGTTTATGGCTTTACCATAAGCCAGCAGGTCTTGTCACCACGAACCGTGATCCTGAAGGCAGACCTACAGTTTTTAGTAATTTACCAAAAGGAATGCCGCGTGTTCTTTCTGTTGGAAGGCTTGACATTAACACGGAAGGGCTTTTGCTTTTAACCAATGATGGTGGCTTAGCGCGTGTATTAGAGCTTCCTGTAACGGGGTGGGTCCGCAAATATCGTGTCCGTGCTCATGGAAGAGTCAAGCAGAGCGCGTTGGATAACCTTAAAAATGGTATTGCGATTAATGGTATTTTTTATGGTTCGATTGAAGCATCAATTGAACGCGAACAAGGGTCGAATGTATGGCTTTCTGTCGCTTTGCGAGAAGGAAAAAATCGTGAAATAAAGAATGTTTTAGGGGCATTGGGATTATCAGTTAATCGATTAATACGTGTATCTTATGGTCCATTTCATCTCTCTGATTTAGAAGAAGGAGCCGTGCAAGAGTTAAAAGGGCGGATGTTACGAGATCAGTTGGGGGAGCGTTTAATTATGCAAGCCAATGCAGATTTTGATGCTCCTATTCTTAAGCCATTTTCAAATTCTGCAGTTGTTGCAGAAAAGCAAAGCCAGAAAGATCTTTCTGTTGCAAATGATGGTTGGGTTTTCTCAAGTGAAAGGGCGATACGACGCCGACCAAGAGATGGTTCTGTTGAACATAGTCGCGCACGATTAAGTACAAAGTCTCATGAGAATGTAAAGAAGGAGAAAAGTGAAGAAGGAAAAGCAGAGCGTTTTCTACCGCGTTCTCGCCGAGCTAATGTTTGGATGGCTCCTGGTGCACGTCCGCAAAGTGCACGTAGAAAGCCTTCTTATAGTGAGGAGAAATCGCATGGTCATAAGAGCGATTTGGATGGTAGAAAATCATTTCATCGAGGCAAGGAAAAACTAAAAGAAAATCCGTCATACAAAGAGAAGAGGGAAAGTTTTGTTCAAAAACATGGCAAAATATCTTATGACGAGACGCATCCCTTTGGTAAGAAAGATCGCTTTTTAAAGGATAAAGAGAAAATGATAAAAGGTGATCATGATGAACATTCTTTTGAGAGAAAGAAAAAGGTAAAATCGTTTGGTGGTGCTATGAAAAAATCTAAACCACATAGGGACGCTGCAAAAACTTCGAAGCGATTTGGAGGTCCACGTGCGGATCATAGGCGGTAAATTTGCTGGGCGTGTTTTGTTTTCGCCTGTTAATCAGTCGATTCGCCCAACGAGTGATCGTACACGTGAAAGCCTTTTTAATATTCTTTCTAGCCGTGAAGAAGAATTTTGGACCAATAAACGCATTCTTGATCTTTTTGCTGGTACTGGTGCTTTAGGCATCGAAGCACTTTCGCGTGGAGCAAAGGCGGCTGTTTTTGTTGAAAACTCGGTTGAGGGGCGTGGGTTGCTTCAAAAAAATATAGAAGCCTTTGAATTACAGTCGATAGGACGGATTTTGCGTCGTGATGCGACCAAACTTGGCAATATTGGCACAATGCTGCCATTTGATGTTATCTGCGCTGATCCTCCCTATAGCCGTTGTTTAGGTGAACGTGCTTTTGTAGAAGCTTTGCGAGGAGGGTGGGCAAAAGCTGATACACTCTTCATACTTGAAGAAAAGAAAGATACAATGATTTATTTACCTAACGTCTTTTATCTAGACGATGAGCGTTTTTATGGTGAGACAGCAATACGTCTCTATAAATTACGATCGCTTACATCTTGAGAAAGTTCTTGTTTTTATCCGATAGGATGAAAAAATGCTTTTACACAGTTTTCTTCATTTTATATGGTTTTTAAAAGGTCAAGTAGAAAATCAATAAAAGATTCTAATGTTAAAGGAATTGATGAATTTTTATTAGCTTTACTACAGAAGGATGTTTTTTCTCCAATAGGATATATATTCCTCGATAATAGTTATGATCTTTTTTGTTTAATTTTTTTCTGCTATACCTTAATCATCACATTTCATCAGCAGTTGAAAGCTTTAAGCTGTGCAGTTTGCATTTATATCTTATATGATGCGTAACTTCTATTTTTGTTATTGTATAAATTTAAAAAAGATATTTTGTTTAGTATTGAAAATATTGTTCATTTATCCTGAGTATTTGTCTGTTTAGTTTAGTAGTATCCCTTGTTGATTTAATCATTACATATTAAGTAAATCTGAGAGTATTAAGTATCTTATCGTTGTGCAGCTTTAAGGGTACTTTTTTATAATACTCTTTATCACTAAAGATAAGTGATTTGTAAAAAAGAGGGAGATTATCATGTTTAAATGGATATATAGTGAAGAGATTAGCACAGAAGCAAGAGCTGAGCAAATTTGGGCTATATGGGAGGACGTAGCAAAATGGCCTTCTTGGGATCACGAACTTGAGTGGGTAGAACTTTCTGGTCCTTTCAAAGAAGGCGCTATAGGACGCATGAAACCTAAAAAGGGACCTACAGTAACTTTTACACTTGATAAAGTTATAAAAAATGTTTGTTTTTCTGATTATGCTAAACTTCCTTTTACACGTATGAGTTTTAATCATGAATATATTTGTTCAACAAAATCGGGTTCTTCAAATAACAAAATTCGTCATACTGTAACCATGTCTGGTTTATTTTCTCCTTTCTTTGGAATGATTATTGGGTCAAAAATTAAGTTACATCTTCGCGATGCAATGATTGAAATGAGCAGACGTGCTCTTACTGAAAACAAAAGCATTTTGTAAGAGGATGCATTTATAAAGAAGTTAATACCTTAAAAAAGGTACAGAACTCTTAGCCTTGTTAGAATGAAATCAGTTATGAGTATATAGCAAATTGATGAGCGAGCTATGATTTGGTTTTAGTTAGCTGTTGAAATCGAGTTAAATCATCTGAGAAAATTAATTTTGCACCAAAGATCTTATGAAATTCATTGAATTTTTTTATATATAAAAGCTTATAAGATGCTCTCTTCATTGAAAATGAGAAAGGTTCAGAAGTTCATTACTTCTCTTATGATGTAGGTCCATATCGTCATAATATTTGCCTGTTTCTAATGTTGCAATATTTTTTGCATTTAAAATCTTCATAAGAGGCATTTTGATTTCTTCTTAAATAGTTTTCATTCATACGCCCCTTACTTATGATTTGCTCGCAAATAGTTGTGATTGACTCAACATGAATAGGTTCGAAACAGAGAGAATTTTATGATATTAGGCTTTTTTATACAAATTACAAAACAATAAATTATAAGTATAAATCAAACTGTTAATTTTATTGAAAGATTACAAGATAATTTCTTGATTACTTTTAAATATAAAAATGAGTTCTTTATGATATTACGTCCATTAGGGTAAAGAAGTTTATGACTGCTCATTTTGTTGAAACCATAATGGAAGGAAATATTTTTTACTCTGTTTAAGTTTTGTTTCATTTACAAGAGTGCCGTCTCATTATGAGAGAGTTTATAGAAGCAAAGAAGTGTATACAAATATAAGGTATTTTCTTGATTCTTGCTTGGAAATTAAAGAATGCTATAGGAAAGATATGAGATAAGTTTTTTACTACCCAGAGGAAGGAAGACCTGTGATTTAGATCATTTTATGCTTTTCGAATTTTTGAGGATTTTGGCTTAAATTCAAGTGTTATAGCTAAGACTTTTGTTAATTGCCAATTGTTCTGTTGATTTGATTGTCAGTGGAGATTTGGCTCCTAAAATGATAAGGGCCCATGAGAAATCTTGAAACTAAAGAGATTTTACGGCATATTACGTTTTTTCATAAAGAAGCTAAAAGGGAAATGATTTAATGCATTAAAAGAAAAAGAATGCATGAATGTGCATAATCTTATGAATCAATACACAAGAGTTATATTCTGATTTGTATAAATTTGTCAGAATGCTTATCAATGTAAATAATAAAATATTTTAGGGAGTCTATAATGACTGACAAAAGCCAGATTGAGAAAGCTGTTTCGCTGGTTGAAGCAGCAAAGCGTTCTGGAGCAGATGCTGCTGATGCTGTTATTGTTCATGCTCATTCTACCAGTGTATCAGTTCGTTTTGGGAAAGTCGAATCGACAGAAGCAGCAGAGAGCAATGATTTTACTCTAAGGGTTTTTGTTGGAAAAAAAGTAGCAAGTGTTTCTGCTAATTTAGGATCTTATCCGCAAGAACTTGCGGAACGTGCTGTTGCGATGGCTAAAGCTTCTCCCGATAGTTTATTTGAAGGTTTGGCAGATAAAGAGTGTTTGGTTAAGTATCCTAAAGATCTTGATCTTTTTGATGATTTTGTACCCAGCAGTCATTTTTTAACAGAAGATGCTTTAAAAACGGAGGCAGCAGCTCTTGATGTTAAAGGTGTAAGCAATTCTGGTGGCGCTGCAACAGCTTATGGCCGTAGTGGGTTTATTCTTGTGACCAGCGATGGTTTTTGTGGAGCCTATCGCTCAAGTTGTTTTTCACGTTCTTGTAGTGCTCTTGCAGGTGAAGGAACACAGATGGAGCGGGATTATGATTATACAACAGCCTTACATTTTTCTGATTTAGAGGCAGCAGAAACTGTGGGAAAGAATGCAGGGCTTGGTGCTGTTCGACGTTTGGGTGCAGTTCGTGCGGCGACTGGGAGCGTTGATGTTATTTTTAATCCGCGTACGGCTCGTGGAATTGCAGGGCATATCGCATCTATGGTCAATGGAGCCTCTGTGGCTCGAAAAACGAGTCTTTTACAGAATTTCCTAGGCAAGGAAGTGATGAAGCCTAATGTTAATGTAACCGATCAACCTTTGCGATTACGTGGAAATGCTTCTCATCCTTTTGATGGAGAAGGGGTAGAGGGGCAAACACTCAATATTATTGAAAATGGTATTTTAAAAAATTGGCTTCTTTCATCATCTACAGCACGTGAATTGGGACTTAAAACAAATGGACACGGTATGCGTTCGGCATCATTAGTGCAGCCGACCAGTACAAATTTTGCTATTGAACCGGGTTTAGTATCACCTTGCGATATGATAAAAGATTTGCGAAATGGATTTTATGTGACCGAATTATTCGGTCATGGCATTGATTTTATTACTGGTCAGTATAGTCGTGGGGCTTCCGGTTTTTGGATTGAAAATGGTGAAATTGCTTATCCGGTAAGTGAAGTAACGCTAGGTTCTGATTTGCTTCATATGTTAGCACATTTAACACCTGCCAATGATATTGATCGGCGTTATAGTACAGCTGCTCCAACATTGTTAATTGAAGGGATGACACTTGCAGGAAAATAACACGCATCATTCTTCTGATTTAAATCTTTTGCGTGATGTTTGTCGAGAGGCAGGAGATTTAGCAATGCGGTATTTTGGATGCACGTTGGATGTCTGGATTAAAGAAGGTAATTCCCCGGTTAGTGAAGCAGATTTTGCTGTTGATCATTTCTTGAAAGAGAGGCTTCTTGGAGCTCGTCCAAATTATGGATGGATTTCAGAAGAAACAAAAGATAATCGAGAAAAACAAGATTATTATGAGCGCTCTTTTGTTGTTGATCCTATTGATGGAACGCGTGGTTTTCTTTCTGGCAATCCTTATTGGTGTATTTCGGTTGCCATTATTGAGAATGGGCGTCCTATTGTGGGCGTTCTACAATGTCCGGCTCAAGGAGATGTTTATACAGCTGTAACAGGTGGAGGGGCAACATTAAATGGGATAAAACTTCCTCGTTTAGCCTTTGAGGTTCATCGAAAATATAAAATTTCACTTGATAAATCGCTCGCACAAAAATTACCAGATGATTTTCTCAATCAAGTCAGTCTTTACCATTATCTTCCTTCTCTTGCTTATCGTATTGTTCTTGTTGCTCAAGATGAAATTGATATCGTATTAGTTCGTCCAAATTGTCATGAATGGGATATTGCCGCTGCTGATCTTATTTTGCAGGAGTGTGGAGGGTGTTTTTTATCGCTTGATGCCCCTTTACTATCTTATGGAATTGAACCTTACCAGTATGGACTTTTAATTGCTGGTAAAAATAATTGCTGTCAAGATATGATAGATGTTGTTCGTCAAACAAAGTTAGTTTAATCACGTAAAAGCGCGCTAAGATAATCTAAATGATATGGAGGCACATATGACTGAAACCAAAGAAAAAAAACAATATTTACATCTTGTATTTGGTGGGGAATTAAAAAATCTTAACAGTAATCAATTTAAGAATCCTGATGAGTTAGATGTGGTTGGTATTTTCTCAGATTATCAATCCGCTCAAGAAGCATGGCAGGCAAAAGCACAAAGCAGTGTAGATAATGCATTACAACGTTATTACATTGTAGATTTGCATCAGTTTCTTGATGCTGAGTTAGGCGATGCAGAATAAAGCTTGAATATTTGGTCATTATAACCTGTAGATTGCTTCATGCTTTTGTTTAGTCGTCCTTTTCATAGGTACGTTCTTCGGGTAAAATAGAATGCCGTAAAAAAGAATATGCTTGTTGTTTAAAATTCATATGTTTTTTTAAGAAACATCTCCCAAAGCACCCAAGCCCATTTCATAATAGTGTCCGTGCAAGGTATAAAATCCATTATTGCACTACCATCTTTACGCTTAATAAAAATGCAAGACAGTTTCTATCAACCTATTTACAACAGCAATATTATCATGACAGCTATCACTCGAAGTTTATGATTATATTGTGAATAGTCACTCTGCTTTTGAATGGGGTATGAGACACTAATGCGTTAAGATTAATAAAAAGAGTAGCATTATTAATGATAGCAATTACTACTCTGTTGAGATCATTAGCACTCGTTACTTATCTATTGGAATTTTTTCAACGAGTTATTACTATAAGCTTAGAAACCATGAAAGTCGTTAGAAACTTTACCAAAATTAGAAACTTAGAGAAACTGAATAGATTTATGAAGTTAACTTACCTCATAAGGATTTCTTGAGTACTCATTTAAAACTACAATCTATAAGTTAATCATTTTGTGTTGATTATATACAATCTTAAAAGGAATAATATATCATTGCGACCTCCTGAAAAGAGAGGATTTAAAATTTTGAAAACTCTTATTTAAATTGCTTTAAGACTTTTAAGAAATTCTCTATTAAACAAGATTAGATTTTTCTGGATTACCTTTAAGAGATTATATCACAATTTAAAATGAGAACTCTATACTATTCAAAAGTTTTTTAAGGTTAGTTTGACATATTCATTTTATTGAAATGAAATAATAGAGATTGAGCTTTCTTTTAAACACATTTTATTTGTTGTATTTATATTCGGTTGTAATGTCTATATGGGTTATTTTTTGAAAAATTGATAATACCTAACATATGTAAAAATAAGCTTTTTCTCTAAAATACCAACGTGCAAAATTCAAAGTCTCATTAAAATCATAAGAAGTATTTATTCAGTGAGTTGAAAAAATTGATACAATCTATGTCATAGGTTTATCATTTATATTTTAAAAATTATAATCGACTGAAATGTAGTTTTGTTATTTTTGAATAAGATTTTTTATAGGGTGCAGAATGAAGTGATAAAATCGATATAAGTTACAAAATTTAATTAAAAGAGATTTAAATAATGTGTATATGTATTGAATTGTCTCATGGATTAAGCTTTTTTTATTTAAGATATGGATGATATTAAAAAATATGGATGCAACCAATAGTGTTGATGAATTTTTTAACAAAATAAGTATATAGATATCTTAAAATAGCTGGATGAGGTGATTTTAAATGGTAGAATTAAAGGCACATACGGCTCTTTTAAGCTATCGAATGATTGGTTTTTGCTTATGTCCTGTTATTCCTTTTTATTTGTTCTTTCGTGCTATTCGTGGAAAAGAAGAGTGGTGTCGCAAAAAAGAGCGTTTAGGTAAAAGTTCTCATATACGCCCCCAAGGTTCGTTAGTTTGGTTGCATGCAGCAAGTGTTGGAGAAACACTTGCACTTGTTCCACTTATAAATTATATTTTATCATTGGAAATCAATGTATTATTGACAACTGGGACGGTGACATCTTCTACTCTTGTGAAAAAATATTTTGGTAATAGGTTGATTCATCAATATGCTCCTTTGGATTTAGATTTTGCAGTGCGCCGTTTTATTCGTCATTGGAAGCCTGATCTCGTCTTAATTTGTGAATCAGAAATTTGGCCTCTTCGTATTAAAGAACTTGCAAAAATGCGTATTCCGCAGATTTTGGTTAATGCCCATATGTCTGAACGTTCTTTTAAAGCTTGGCAAAAACGACGTGTTCTTGCCAAACATATTTTTAAGGATATTGATTTGGCGATTGGTCAAAATGAAAGAGATGTAGCTTATTACCATACACTTGGCGTAAAATCTGTTACATTTTCTGGTAATCTCAAGGCTGATGTTTTTCTGGTTGAAAATCAAGAATTGCTTGCACGTTATCGTAATGCTATCGGCAATCGCCCAGTTTGGGCAGCGGTTTCAACGCATGAAGGGGAAGAGGAGATTGCTTTTGAGGTCCATAAAATTGTTAAAAATTATTTGCCAGATTTATTAACAATTATTGTGCCTCGTCATCCAGAACGTTCAGAAGATCTTATCAGAAAATGCGATAATAAGGGGTTAAGTTTTATTCGTAGAAGTAGAGATGCTGTTCCAAACATGAATACCGATATTTTATGGGGAGATACCATTGGAGAAATGGGACTTTTTCTTCGCTTATCGAAAGTTTCTTTCGTTGGTAAATCGTTATGTGGAAATGGTGGACACAATCCATTGGAATTGGCTTTGCTTGGTTCCGCTATTTTGACAGGGCCTCATGTTTCAAATTTTCAAGAGATGTTCAAACAATTTCTAACGCATGATGCAGCATATATGGTTCAAGATACAAAACAGCTTGCTATTCAGGTGTATAAGCTTTTAACAAATGAAACATTGCGGCAAGAAATGGTTGATAAGGCTCATGAAGTGGCGACAGATATGGCAGGTGCATTTGAGCGCACATTAAAGATTTTAGATCCATTTTTACAACCCCTTGTAATACAAACAGGGTTACGTCAGCGTCAGGGTAGATATGCATATTAGCGCCCCTCGTTTTTGGTGGAAAAATAAAAGCTTTTTGCGTTTTGTGTTAGCTCCAGTTTCATGGGGGTATGGTTATTTTTCAAGTCGTTTTATGACAAGACAGCCTCCCGTGATTGATCTGCCAGTTTTGTGTATTGGAAATTTTACATGTGGTGGTGCGGGTAAAACGCCGGTTGTTATTGCTTTTACAAAAGTGGCTAAAGAACTTGGTTTCGTACCTGGTATTATATCTCGTGGTTATGGTGGATCAGTTAAAGGGGTACATCTTGTAAATGAAAAATATGATACTCCATATAGTGTTGGAGATGAGGCACTTTTACTTGCACGGCATGCTTTGGTAGCTGTATCATCTAATCGTTATGCAGCGGCACAACGGCTTAAACAAGAGGGATGTAATCTTATTTTAATGGATGACGGATTTCAAAGTCGCCGTCTTTATATGGATTATGCGTTACTCGTTGTTGATGCGATGCGCGGTTTTGGTAATGGAGCTGTCTTTCCAGCAGGACCTTTGCGCGTACCATTAAAAACGCAGTTTTCTTTTATGGATAGTGTTTTATTGATTGGTTACTCCAATGCGCCTGATAATGTCGCTTTTCTTGTTTCGCGTACTGGAAAGCCTTTATATCGTGCTCATCTTAAAGCCAGTGCCTCTGATGAGGTTTCAGGAAAATCATTTTTGGCATTTGCTGGTATTGGCAATCCAGATAAATTTTTTAAATCTATTAAAGAATTGTCTGGTGATGTGGTGCAAACTTATATATATCCAGACCACTATTTTTTCACAGATAAAAATTTAAAAAGCCTTATACAAAAGGCTAAAATGCACAATTTATGGCTCGCAACAACAGCTAAAGATTATACCCGTATACAGACAATTCACATGCAAAAAGATTTGAAAAATCTTATTATCTTTGATGTGAATGTCGATTTTGTTCAAAAAGACTTCTGTCGTATGGTCCTTGAAGAGGTCATAACCCGCTTTAGAAAACGTTCCCTTGAATTTTCTTGTCTAAAAGGCAAAGGCTAAATTTATAGCTTTTGAGGGGTTATTTTTCTTTTGTTTTTAACAATTGCTTGAGATATGGGTTGCACTCAAGTTCGCGCTGATAGGAGATTTCACAACTAGCATATGCTTCTTGGCGGTGATGATTCCAATATTTTAAATCATCTATAGGGATTTTTTGTCCGCTAACAGCACAAATGGTATAGGTACCATATTCTATAATGTCATATCCGTTATTAGAATAATAAATTTTTGCTTCGCGTTCACCATTGGGAAACATTACAACTCCTTTTTACTTGATACAAGAGATTCAAGAAAAGTGCCATAAAATATATTATAAAGTCGAGAGTTAATTTTAAAATATTTTTCTTGTAAAAATGAAGAAGGGCTTATTTTCTGCCAAAAAGCCGTTCTATATCTGCTAATTTGAGTTCAATATAAGTAGGGCGTCCATGATTACATGTACTTGTATTAGGTATTGCCTCCATTTGTCGTAATAGTGTGTTCATTTCTTCGGGGCGTAAAAGGCGCCCTGACCGTATTGAGCCGTGACAGGCCATCGTTGCTGCAACATAATCAAGCATTGCTTTTAAATTATTTGTTGTATCATACTCAGCAGCCTCATCTGCGAGATCTTTAATAAGGGCTTGAACATTGATCTCTCCTAACATGGAAGGTGTTTCACGCACAACAATTGCTCCTGGTCCAAATGGTTCTATTCCTAATCCAAATTTTTGCAAAGCATCTTTATGCGTTAAAAGGCATGTTGCATCCTCTTCAGAGAGTTCTACAATTTCAGGAATAAGTAATAACTGTGAAGGAAGTGGTTTGGAATAAAGTGCGTTTTTGAGTGCTTCATAAACCAATCGTTCGTGAGCTGCATGCTGATCGACAATGATCAAACTATCTTGTGTTTGGGCGATAATATAGTTTTTATGGATTTGTGCTCTGGCCGCTCCTAATGGATAAGATAACTCTTCTGATGAAGATGTCGTGCTTGGAATGTATGCATCCCCACTTGGTGTATTTAAGCCCTCCATAATAGGAGCGGCATCTTCTTTTAAATCAAAAGAGTGAGTACTATCCAATGGTTTTTGGACCATTGAAGCACTGGTAAAATGATGAGGTTGTGAACTGTAAGAAGAGAACTGGTGCGTGTTCTTAAAACTGCCTAATGGTTGTTGTGCTAATGATTGTTGTGTTTGAAATGCAGCAAGCATTGCTTCAGAACGGGTTGAAGTAGGACGAATACCAGATTGCTGCAATGCTTCACGAATAGCTCCAACAATCAAACCACGAATTAATCCTGGATCACGGAATCGTACATCAGCTTTGGCTGGGTGAACATTAACATCTACCTCAGCAGGTGGGAGGTCAATAAAAAGAATAGCGACAGGATAACGATCTCGTGTCATGACATCAGCATAAGCGCCTCGGATAGCGCCCCATAGAAATTTATCACGCACGGGACGTCCATTAACATAAGCAAATTGATGAAGGCTGTTATTTCGGTTGAAAGATGGCAAACAGGCAAAACCTGTTAAGCGCACCGCTTCGCGTTCAGCATTCAGCGCAATGCTATTAGGGGCGAATTCTTTTCCCATAATCTGCGTAATACGTTGTAATTGTCCTTGAATATTATTTTCTGTAGCAGACAATTCCATAGATGTTCTGTCTAGTCCTGAAAGAGAAAAGCGGATATATGGAAATGCGATAGCAATTCGCTTAATCATATCGCTAATAGCATTTGTTTCAGCCCGATCAGTTTTCATAAATTTTAATCGTGCTGGCGTGACAAAGAAAAGATCACGAACTTCAACAATTGTTCCAAGATTCGCAGCAGCTGGTTTGGGTCCTACAATTTTTCCTGCAGTAACGGAAATTTCAGCAGCGCTCTCAGCATCTTTTGTTCGTGAAATGAGTTTAAGTTTAGCAACAGAACCAATAGAGGGGAGGGCTTCTCCTCTAAATCCAAGGAAGCAGATATTGTGTACGTCATCGGTAATCTTTGAGGTACAATGGCGAGAAACTGCTAAAGTTAATTGATCTGCAGGAATTCCATAACCATTATCACTCACCTTTATAAAATTTTTTCCACCATTTGCTGTAATAATTTCAATGCGTGTTGCACCAGCATCAATAGCGTTTTCAACAAGTTCTTTGACAACATTTGCTGGTCGTTCAATAACTTCACCGGCGGCGATTTGATTAATAATATTTTCGCTAAGATGGCGTATAATCATAATAAATTCTAACAGGAATCTTAAGGGTTCTATAGAAAATTATGATAACATCATTTGCGAGACATTCAAGAATAAGAGAGCATGAGAGGTATTATTTTTACAATACCTCCTATTTTATTTTATGTTAACAAGTCGGTTGGAAAAAACATAAAAATAGTTTTTATCACTTTAAAATAGCTTGCACCAGTTTATCATCTAGGTCAAAAAAGAAACAATGTAAAAAGGAAAGGCAATATATATGGCGCGTATAAGTGGTATTTTAGCAGATAGTGATATACAAGCTTTGATCGAGAATAACTTTCTCAAGGCTCAGTATCCATTTGATAGATCTCAAATACAACCAGCAAGTCTTGATCTTCGTTTAGGGGAGAAAGCTTATCGTATACGTGCTTCTTTTATGCCGGGACCTGATACAAAAGTTTTGGATAAGCTTGAACGGTTAAAGTTGCATGAGTTTGATTTACGAGGTGGAGCCGTTTTGGAAACGGGGTGTGTTTATATTGTTCCTCTTTTAGAAAGTTTAGCTTTACCAGAATTCTTATCTGCTGTTGCCAATCCCAAAAGTTCTACAGGACGATTAGATATTTTTACACGTGTCATTACGGATAATGCTCAGGAGTTTGATAAAATTTGTGCTGGTTATCATGGTCCACTTTATTTGGAAATTAGTCCACGCACATTTCCAATTTTGGTGCATACAGGCTCACATTTATCACAGCTTCGGTTTAGAAAAGGGCAAAGTTATTTAAATGAAATAGAGTTGCATACTTTGCAAAGGCAAGAAACACTGATATCGGATGATTTTCCTAATATTAGTGTTGGTGGTATTGGTCTTTCCATTAATTTAAAGGGAAACGAAAACGGGCTTATAGGTTATCGTGGTAAACATCATACAAGTGTTATTGATATTGATAAACGTGCCGTTGCTCACGTTTTAGATTTTTGGGAACCTCTTTTTGATCGTGGTCAAAGGGAGTTGGTTCTTGATCCTGATGAATTTTACATTTTAGTTTCACGAGAGTCTGTTCATGTGCCTCCGCTTTATGCCGCAGAAATGACACCTTTTGATCCTTTAGTTGGCGAGTTTAGGGTGCATTATGCAGGCTTTTTTGATCCAGGATTTGGGCATAAGGAAGCGGGTGGAAAAGGAGCAAGAGCGGTTTTAGAAGTGCGGAGCCATGAAGTTCCTTTTATCTTAGAGCATGGTCAAATTATTGGCCGTTTGGTCTATGAGCATATGCTTAATCGACCATCAACCCTTTATGGACATGATGTTGGATCACATTATCAAGCACAGGGTTTAAAGTTGTCCAAGCATTTTAAATGAGTTGGGAACCACGAATTTTGATAACATGTATGCAGAAAGCGTATTTTAGATAAAAGAAAATTTTGTGCTTCGCAAAACTGGCGTCATGCATTCTATTTTTAATTTCCAAGGTTATCTCATCTCTTGCATTTGAGAGGGTATGAGAGGCATTTTTACTTCTTTTTTCAAGAGGTTCTATCTATACGAACTCCATTTATGATGTGCAAAAGAATAGTTTTGATTATTTCATCATGACAAAATTTACAATGAAAGAATTTTACTATATTCAATATGTTATTCATATTTATTATAATAAATCAATAGGTTAATAAAATTCAATATAACAGTAGCTACTCATTTTTCAAAGTAAATATGCGAGATTGGATGCTGCAATTGATTCAATTTTTCTAGAGTGTAATAACCAGTATATTTTATTCCGTATAAAAATTATCCTTAAGAGTTAATAAATAAGTTTTCACTCTAGTTTAGTAACAATTATTTTCAATAAACATTGTTCTAATTTTAGTAACTCATTTATAGCCTCAAGATATAATATTGCTAGAAAATTATTCAATTAAATATGAAGGTTTCTATTGGTATGAACATTAAAAGTTTTTATGCTTTATGTGAATTAGGCACTATATATTTTTATAAACTTTCATGAATAAGTAACAGATCTCAGTTTTGAATATTGATATAAGAAGATTTTTGCATGTATGCGACAGCTTTATTTCCAGTATTAATAAAGGATTTTTTATCTTTTGGAGGAGATTATGATTTATACTTAATGACACTCTATATTCTTAATAACTGATAATGTAAGGATCTTTGGAGGGAGAAGCGACTTTAAATTATAACTAATTAAGCTACGGAGTAATCGCTTTCGAAGAGGGATTGCTTTAAAGAGAGTATAACATTTTAATTGCACATGAAGAATATATGAGTAGATACGTTATTAATGATACTTCATACTGTGAGATTTTAAATTTGGATAAGAGCAATAAAGACGTTGTTTTTATCAATTAGTTTTTTTAGAAAGTTGCAGTCTCTGTTGCTTCTATCTATTCAATAGAGTGCTTTGGGAGAATAGCGAATAGGTAGGTACATGGATTCGCTTTTATGCGTTTTAGGATGTTTTCTCTTTTCATTTAGGAACAATGGTGCCATCAATGATTATTTCTTCAACACTTGATTATCGTAAGGCAGCAAAGCGTCGTCTTCCTCCCTTTCTTTTTCACTATATTGATGGTGGGGCTTATGCTGAAGAAACGATGCGACGTAATTGTACAGATCTTCAAGCACTTGCATTGCGTCAAAGGATTCTAAGGCAAGTTGGTGAAGTTGATCTTTCAATCAAGCTTTTTGATCAGACACTTGATTTACCGATTGTACTTGCGCCTGTTGGGCTAACGGGCATGTATGCACGTCGTGGAGAGGTAAAAGCAGCGCGTGCCGCAGCGGCAAAAGGGATTCCTTTTACTCTATCCTCTGTTTCAGTTTGTCCTATTGCGGAAGTGCAAGAAGCGGTTGGAGGTGCATTTTGGTTTCAACTTTATGTTCTCAAAGATCGCGGTTTCATGCGTGATGCACTAGAACGGGCTTGGTTGGCTGGTGTACGCACGTTGGTTTTTACAGTTGATATGCCAATTCCTGGTGCACGTTATCGTGATGCGCATTCGGGAATGTCTGGTCCTTATGCTGGTTTACGTCGTTTTTTACAAGCTTTGACTCATCCATATTGGGCTTGGAACGTTGGTGTTATGGGGCGCCCTCATGATCTTGGAAATGTCTCTGCTTATCTCAAAAAGAAAATTGCATTGGATGATTACGTTGGTTGGCTTGGTGCAAATTTTGATCCATCAATTGGTTGGCATGATTTACAATGGATTCGCGATTTTTGGAAAGGAAAAATGATTTTGAAAGGTATTCTTGATCCAGAAGATGCACGAGAAGCAGTAAAATTTGGTGCGGATGGTATTGTTGTTTCTAATCACGGCGGACGTCAGCTTGATGGTGTATTATCAACAACACGAGCGTTGCCTGCAATTGCGGATGCTGTAAAGGATTATTTGACTATTTTAGTGGACTCAGGTGTTCGTTCTGGTCTTGATGTTGTACGCATGATAGCACAAGGTGCGGATGCTGTTATGATTGGCCGTGCTTTTGTTTATGCGCTTGCAGCAGCAGGTAAGAAAGGTGTTATGCATCTCCTTGATCTTTTTGCCAATGAAATGCGGGTAGCTATGACACTGACTGGTACTCAGACAATCAAAGATATTACACGCAAGAGTTTAGTAAATATAGATGTTTTTAAGCAATGAAAGCAATATGTTATACTTCTTTCAGAAAAAGAAAGTCTTTTTATAGAGGAGCATAATTATATATTTTAAAAATATGTTGACAGTTAAAGTTAAATAGAAAAGATCAATAAGCTCCTCTATAAAATCACAGAAAATACTCAGTAACTACAATAATATTAAGTATTAATAATAATAAACACGAAAAAAAACAATAATAACATTGCATACATATTTTATTTACTTTATTAAAAGCTCATTCTACGGATAAAAAGGAACAAGCGCTGATATTAAAGGTAAAACAACTGTTGATATAGAAAAAATAGATATAAATAATGCTGTGAGCATTTTTCCCTCCTAGTATATAAAAAACATTAAAATATAATATGTTAATTACTTCTTTTCCATATTGGCATAAAACGTAAATTTATAAAATCCATTTAGTTTTATTTTAATATAAATAATATTAGTTATAGCGTATAAATAAAATTATTAAAAATGTCAATATGTATTTATTTTAATCTATAATTATAATAAAAAATGTATCTAATAAATAATATTTCTATAATCTATATATTATTTATATTAAGTTCATTGGATAATATATTATATGGATGTGATATTGTTTTTATGGAGTACATTTTTAAGCAATGAAAAAAAATATCCGTACTATCTTTAAAAAAGCTCGTTTACTGAGAGCAAAACTGCGTGAATTAATGTGCTTTTCTTTCTTGTTTTCTCAATGATTTATGATGTTTTTGAACTGGCGAGCATATTAGGAAGCAGTTGAATATTTTTTGTATAGTATGTCATTTCTAACACTATTTATGCGTTCTCGATTGATTTTATAACTTGTTAAAATATCCAGTTCATTTTTATTGCAGATGGGGATGGTGGGGGGCCTAATGATACAAATTGGCATAGAATGTTTTGTTCCATAAGAGATTTAACAATTGCATCTCAAAGCTTCTCCTTTGATACTATGCTCTTCATAGACAACAACAGATTGGTGAGATTGGCATAACTCTAGCACTGATCTATTATCTCAAAGTTGAATTGTTGGCACACTTGTAAGCGTTGGGATAACTTCATGTTTTTTGAATCTCTTTAGCAACATCAAGACAAATCTGAACAGTTTCTTCAGTAGCAAGTAAGAGAACATCTTTTCCTTTTTTAAACAGAGGTTTTGCTGATATCAATTTTTGAAGCATTTTTATGAATATTCATAACAGCACGCTTTCCTAAACCTATATAAATAGGTACAAGATTACTCAGAGTAGAAAGAATTACAGTTTCCATTTGATCGAATTTCTACTCGTAAGTAATTGGATAATATTTACTTTATCGCTGAATAAAAAAGAAAAGTTTTTCTCTCTTTAAATAGAGGATGGATTGTCATCTAGCCAATAGGGATAGTTTGCGAGAAATTTGTTCGATGCAAAACGACTTAACATTGCAGTTACTTTTTATCATTTGAAGCTGTGAAAAGAAGGCTAAGATAGATGAAAGAATGTAAAAAATGATGGATACATTTTAAGATAAAAAATTATCATTCTGTTAATTCCACACCAGTTGCTGCTGATATTGGTAACAAAAGAAATTTGATCAAAAAAATATCAAAATTATTTGAGGACATTCCTCATGGCATGTAGACTAAACCTTTTTGTTGGTATGAGTGATATTTTCTTTGAACAGAAATTGATTCTATCTCCTGAAATCAGCAATAATCTCTCAGGTTATGTCGTAAACTTTTTAGGGATGTTACAACGCCACTATCGTCCTTTTATGAAAAATTTAGCATTTCAGATGAGCAGTTGTGAGGAATTTCAACGTTTAATACAGCAAGATCCAGAAACTCTCACGGATTTAGAACGGGCTTCAAGATTTTTATATTTACAGCGATTAAGTTTTAGAGGGAATGTAAATCGTACGATGAGAGTAGAAAACCATCGTAGCACGCGGGGGGCTTAAGCCCTTCCAATTTGAATGCGTGCTAAAACTTATTTTCCACTGTTTAGCAGGTGTTAGCATTGAACATTTAGACTGGTCTGATTTTATTGTGCGTTATGATCGCCTAAAAATCTTGTTTTATCTTTCAGCACTTTAATTGTGGTTTTGAAGGTTATTAAAGAAAGGATTTTTATAAGCGGGAGGATTATCAGCCGATGTCTAAGCTGCTTGCATAATAAGAGGGAGTTTTTTGTCTTTAAACAATATGCTAGAAATTCAAAAAACTTTAGTTAACTTTATAAAAGAGGTTACACCATCTTATACAGATTGCTCTGCAAATAGCACAATTGCTGGTAAGGAATGGGGCATCACCAATTTTGATTTCTAAAAAAGAAACAATACGTATTAAATAGTCTTTAACTTTGCAGACTTTTTGAGAATCCTTTCAGAATCTTTTGAAAAAAGTGAACTGGTAGAAGATATTTCTATCAAAATATAGCAACTTTTCTAACAAGTTAGGAATAAATCTAAAAATATATATTAAATATAAAAACAGTACGATATGTAGGCAATCTGGGCTTTAGAAACAAGAATCAAAGCGTATAAAGATGCATAGAGGTAAGATTGAGACATATCATTTTTATGATTCAATAAAAAATAAAAATTAAAGAAAAAATTTTATATCAAAAATTTAAGGAGGTTTAAAAGGTGGACGGGCAATGCATGGAAGGATGAGCGAGAAGGTGAATTAGGGGAGAGCGATTTATAGATTATCAGTATCTTTGTAAAAGTATCTTCTCAAGATAAATATTGTGATGAAATAAGATTGTAGTTGAATGTTCGAAAAGATAATACGCACTCTTAATTTTTCCGTTATACACATCACAATAAAAGCCGTGAAAGGCACGGTCTTATTACAAACTTTCTCTAAAAGCAGTACATGAGTTTGCAAGATATTACCGTAATATTTTAAAAGAAGGATTTTATTTCAGAAAAAAATTATCTTAAAATAGTAAAGCAATATTTTTCAAGAAATTGCTAGGCGACTTTTGAAAGTAAAAAAGCTAAGTTAAAAAATAAAAGCAAAAATGGTTGCTGGTTTTCTCGACTGGAGTTGCATGTCATTTCCCACATAGGGAATTTACCTATAGAAAAATTAACAGCCAAGATCATTCACAATGTTTTCCCGCCACTTTAGCATGAAAAAGCAGATACAGTGCGAAAGTATTTGCCTTATCGTCAACATCATTATTATAATTAGGAAGCTGAAGCAACGTCATTTACAAATCACATAAAAGCCTTACCATTATTCATTATATAGCTCCGTAGATTTCTTTTCTTCAAGCATGCCAGCTCCTAGATGTTATTTTTGTTGAAAACAGAGCCTTTGTGTATGATCAGTTCTTTGAACGACGATAGTAGTGCAATCCATAAAATCTTTTCTCATCTTCTTTTGATAGGATAACAAAGATGCCCTTAGAATACATCAATAGACTCAATCATTTTACACAAACATAATCTGTTGAATCCTTTAGTTTCAATTCAGACACCTCAGTTACTCTAATTAAATCTAATCGACCACCAGAGTGTTTTAATCCTTTAAGTGCTTTTACTTTTAATCTGAATGTATCCACCTCTTTCAAATCTTTTCATTGATTGATGTTTCAGAGGAATTATATTTTTATCACTTTATTTTCCGTTTATCTCTCCAACCACATAAACGTTCACCTTGTTCGTTATGTTTTAAAATATCTCTCGCCAAATTTGGACTAATGACATTGATATCTTGTCGATTCAAATAAATTGGCAGCCATCCAATACAAGAAGTTCGTTCATTGGTCGCGCAACCAGCTAGAAAGCTTAGTGCGCACATCAGCATCACTTTTCTTATTAATTTCATTTTCTACCTCAAGCCGTGTTGTCGCTATCTTGAAATCTTCTTTTGTTTGCTTTTGCTTCTCAACTTTTTTCCCAAGAAAAAAGGCTTTGACTAAAGCTATAAGAAAAGCTGCTATGAGCGCTGACGTCATTGTCAGATATTTTTTTATCCATAAAATCATAGACGGTGTTCCTGAAAACGTTTAGCAATGTATATCATAGCCGTACAAGCGGCTAAAACCATAATGCCTGCTAGAACCCATTGAACAGGACCATTTCCTGCAAAAAGACCTCCAAGCCCTGAAAAAGAACCTATGATTGGTGCAAGAGCTTCTACTTTGCAAATACCTGTTACGCCTTCTGGTTCTACTACATGATAATTGGGGGCAACATGAGCTCCTTTTGCCCACAATCCTGCTTCGGTTGCTCGGCGATTGACAAGACCTTGGATACGTTTTCCTCCCACTCTTGTCCATTTTTGCAATTCGGTTGGTATCGCTTCATATTCACCTTTATTAAGCTTTTTTAAAAGTGTAGAACTGCGAAATGCTGTGATTCCTACATTATAGCAAAATGATACTAATGCCGCGAATTGTTCATCGTTTAAAGGAACGGTAACGGCTTTTTCAACAACAGCTTCATACTCCCTCAAGTCCTGACAAAGGATTTTTTCAGCTTCTTTTTCCGTAATTTGCATATCTTTGTGAACGCTTGGGGCACCAGCAGCACTTGTATGTCCATAACCAATTGTCCAGACACCACCAGAATCTTCATAAGCTGATAAACGCAAGCCTTCCAATTGCTTAATCAATACAAGCCCTTCTTTTGATATTTTTCGCATTATTTTTACCTATAAAAAACTACACAAAGCAGGATATGAATTAAAAACTTACATCTACTCATTTTTAAGAACAGAACAGCGAAAGGGCATAATAAATTCAAAACATCCATAGTGGATTATTTTAAGATCTATATCATTTTTTTGAATAAAGATTATGCTAAATACTATTCATTTTGCAGCAATTGATCTCCATCTAAAGACAATAACTTTATAATAATTCCATTTATAATCAGATAGATTTCACTCATAAATTCTTACAGTTGATCCAGAATGATTTAGAAGAACTTTACTTGAAAAAACTTCAATAATTCCAATAACAAAAAGCATTTTTAACAAAAAATAAGAGACATAATAATTAATGAAATAATTAGGTGTTGATTTTTAAGTAATTTCAAAAGTCATAAATTGCACCACAGAATTTTTTTATAAAAACAAAAAAACATTATAATTTAACATTATATATCTAAAAAGTATCTTAGAATCAATAAAACATATACATAACGTGTTATACATATTTAATAAAAAAATCTATAGTTAATTTAATTATTCTTTGTTTTTTCCCCTAATTGCTTAATTTCATTAAAAAATACCTTTATGAAGGATTTTAAATAAACTGTTACATAAAAAACATAACGGATATTTCTCCTCTCTTACAGTCTGTTTCCAACTGAAACAATATATTAGTGGAGCATATTCAATATATAGACCAATGATATTTGATAGTTTTTTTAAGAATATTGTACTGTAATAAATTTGAACAATTAGTTCGGTTTCATATATTTTCTTTTTCATATGAAGCATTTGGTAGGGCGTTCGGGTCCAATGGTATCATCTTTGTCTGGTGTTGTATTGGCTACGTTTCCAGCAGCCTCTTAAACAAATCAATCAAGCTATTGAAATCTTTTTAGAGGCAATAGCACAAGAGACACAAAAGATTTTGACAAAAAGCTGCTTGACAATATAGGAAGCTCTCTCCTCCTAGCATCCCAGCCCATTCACATAACATAAAAAATAAAAAGGCAATGAGATGATATTTGATGATGGCAATAGATATGTAACAATACGTGAGTGTGCACAGCTTTTTAGTATATCCACAACAACGATTCGCAATTGGGTGCTTCAGAGGGGGGCCGGAGCCATATAAGCTAGGGAGAGCAGTGAGGTGGAGAAAGAAAGAGGTTTTAGCATTTACTCCAGAGAAAAATACGGAGCAAATAACAACAGATTAGATAAAATTGTATAAACCCTAGAAGGTGGTCTTCAAACAGATAATTAAAAAAATATATATTTCAATATGTTTAAGAAATAAAATGGTGCCGCATGCGGCAAGCAGGGGCTTAGCAACAAGATTCAAAGTATATAAAGATGTGTAAGGGCGTATTGATGTCTATAGCTTTTTATGATTCAATAAAAAAAGTAAGTATTAAAGAAAAAATCTCAAATCAGAAATTAAAGGTGGTCTAAAAGGTGGACCCAAAAAGGTGGACGAGCAATGCTTGAAAAGGTGGACGAGAGGGGACGTTAAGTGAGGGCGATTCATCGGTTATCAGCATCATTCGTAAAGACGTCTCCGCAGGGTAAATATTGTGACGGGGCAGGGTTGTGGTTGAATGTTCGAAAAGACAATACACGCTCTTGGTTTTTTCGCTATACGCACCACAATAAGCGCCGTGAAATGGGACTTGGTCCTGTTACGAAACTCTCTTTAAAAGAAGCGCGTGAGCTTACAAGATATTATAGTGATATTCTTAAAGAAGGCAATGATCCTATTGTCTTTCGAGAACAGACTATTTTAAAACAGCAAAGCAATATTTTTCAAAAAATTGCAAAAGCGGCTTTTGAAAGCAAAAAAGCAGAGTTGAAAAATGAAGGTAAAAACGGCCGCTGGTTTTCTCCACTAGAGTTGCACGTGATTCCACACATTGGTAATTTACCTATAGAAAAATTAACAGCCAATATCATTCGCAATGTTCTCGCACCCCTTTGGCATGAAAAAGCAGACACAGCGCGAAAAGCACTTAACCGTATCAATATTTGTTTGAAATATGCTGCGGCTCTTGGTTTAGATGTTGATCTACAGGCTTGTATGAAGGCACGCGCGCTTTTAGGAAAACCACGTGCGACATCAACAAATATTCCTGCTATGCCATGGCAAGAGGTTCCGGCATTTTATCAAAGCTTGGATGATAAGATCCTTTCAAATTTAGCACTGAAGTTATTGATTTTGACAGGAGCACGGTCATATCCATTGCGCTATTTACGCCTTGAACAAATTGACAAAAATATATGGACGATACCAAAAGAAAACATGAAAGGTATTGTAGGGAAAGTTTCAGATTTTCGCGTGCCATTAAGTCGTGAAGCTTTGAAAGTAATTGAAAAATCTCTCCCTTTTGAGAAAAAAGGTTTTCTCTTTTCTGGTCTTACCGGCAAGCCAATTTCTGATGCAAGCATGGCAAAATATATGACAGTTTGCGGCTTAACTTATCGTCCCCATGGTTTTCGTTCAAGCTTACGGGATTGGATAGCAGAGACAACGTCAACACCGTTTGAAATTGCCGAAACTGTTCTTGCCCATTCAGTTGGGAGTTCAGTGACAAAAGCTTATATGCGAACGGATTTTTTAGAACAGCGACATGTTCTTTTAGAGCAGTGGGCGTCTTTTATATCAGGAGAGGCTTGACAGGATTATAACAATGTGTCTATTGTCGAATGAGGTGCTTGAAAAACACCTTAAAACAACTAGCGGATTGGTTGCCGAAATAACTGATCTTCCGCAATTTAAAAGCTTTGACTCATTGTATGCTAGAAGCATATAATAGCTTTGTCGGGTGTGGTTATGCCATATAATACCCTTTACGGGGAAAGCATAACGACGGGCTAGTTGCCGTGTTTTTCAGCACCCGGCATTTTTATAAAAAGTGTCAATGAAAAACATCTAACAACTAGGAGTTCGCTATGAACACTCTTATAGAAATTACGGAACAAATCATTGATCAGGAAACTGTTCAAACCGTTAACGCGCGTGAGTTACATACGTTTTTAGACGTTAATATACGCTTCAACGATTGGATTTCACGACGGATTGAAGAATATTCTTTTCAAGAAAATCAAGACTTTGTGAGTTTTACTCAAAAAAGAGTAAAACCTAAAGGCGGTCGTCCAAGCATAGAATATCACCTCACCTTAGACATGGCGAAAGAACTTTCCATGGTTGAACGCAATGAGAAAGGACGTCAAGCACGCCGTTACTTTATTGAATGTGAAAAGAAACTGAGAACCCAAGCTGTTGATTATGATAATGATACATGCTTTGATGATTTTAACTATCTTCGCCAATATGTTTTGACAAATTATCCTAAAATCATGGGTATTATCTTTGGTTGTCTTTTAAAAATAGATGAAATCGAAAAAGAGCTTGATCATTACAAATCAGTTACAAAAGAAGCCAAGCGCGTTCTAGCAAGATCTGTTGTGAAAGCGGCTTAGTTTAAAACACGATTCATCTCCCCATTTCAAAAGTGGGGAGGGAGAAATCATTTTATTGGCAAATTCATCTTATCGAAAAATAACCGATGCCTTTTCTTGGCATTATCTATAAGCTTGTCAAATGAAATCACTTCTATATAAGCTTTATAATTCTCGTTATATCCAAAATACCCCATGTTATCACCTGTTATTCTTAAATTCGAGTTTTTGCAACATTTCCTTATACTATCAGTTAAATCACAGATAATATAACA
Organism: Bartonella sp. AP72JLCBS; assembly: GCF_042195705.1. Taxonomy (NCBI): domain Bacteria; kingdom Pseudomonadati; phylum Pseudomonadota; class Alphaproteobacteria; order Hyphomicrobiales; family Bartonellaceae; genus Bartonella; species Bartonella sp. AP72JLCBS. The sequence goes on from NZ_JBHIOU010000009.1 coordinate 32,457, forward strand.
ATAACCAGGTATATCAAGAGAGTCTTTTATAGGACGACCATCGAATGTTTGTACTTTACCTTTTCTAATTTCGTCTAGATAATCAAACACTTGTTTAATAGGATCTGTTTTATCTCCCGATTGTGCATCATCTCTCATTGGGCGTTTAATTTCTATTATAAAAAGAGATGCCAATTTCATAGGCTCTTCGTCTGATATTAAAATAGGATTGTCGTATATAGGGGTGTCGTATACATTTAAGGCACATATATCAGGTCTTTTATCTTCTGTAGAACCTGTAATAGGCATTGCTTTCAATGAGATGTCAGAAGCTAAATAATCATGAAAAACTAACTTTTCATCTATTAACCATAAATTACAATTATCCATAGAAATGTCATTGGAATCACACTTCATTGGCATTATGAGTTTGTGAATAATATTTTCTTTAGCGTAGCCTTTATCGCTTTTCTTTAAAGCCTTTTCTAGAAGATCTAAGATAACTTTTCTGTGGCATAAGTAACCTATTAGATCAGAGCGATTAAGATCATTTACAGTTTCTACATATGCGCTAACTTTACTTAAGTATTCTTCATAATTTGCGTTTTGTTCAGCTTGCAAAATATCATGACCTTCTTTTAAAGCCTTTTCTTCTAATTTAGTAAGATGTTTATGAAGGAGAAGCTCTAAGCTTTGGTCAGAGCTTGAGGGAGACGCTATGTAGTCATTTTCAGTTAAATGTTTTAGAACTGTACGGTAACGTGGTGCTTTTTCAGCTACGAATTTTTCAATTATTTTCTTACTGTTTTGAATGTTTTGCTTTAATTCTTTATCTAAGTATTTTTGAATACTAGGGACTACAGCTTTCCGTATTTTATCAAATGATATCTCTACCTTCTCTAGTAACCCTTCAGTATTTTCTTGAATATCAAAGCCTATTCTTTCAGCACGTACTCTTTCATCCAAAAAAGGAGAGCTTACGTAGCAAGAGTAGATAAATTCACCTATATCATCTTGCAGTTTTGCATGAATACCAGGAACGTTATGAGATAATCCTTCTTTTGTGATAACTCTGTTGGCGGCACAAAAATATAAAGCCTGGTTTTCTAAAGGTAAGGACCTAAATTTAAGATGCATAATAGAAAAGTTATACTTTTCTATTATTATTTTTTCATTAAAAACGGCTCCATGCATGCATTGTTCATATAGATCATTCAATAATATCTTTTCTGAGTCATCTTCAATAGTTATAGAGGGACAACTACCGGTTCTTGCAAAATACCAGAGACAATGTTCTAAGAGTGCTTTTGCAATAGATTGTAGCTTTTTAGGAATATGATTTTTATATTTTTGTTGTAGACCTGTTAACTCAACAACAGTTTCTCTCTTTGTACAATTATCTTGAAATTCGTGTAATGCTTTTATACCTTGAACAGCGTCGAATAAGAATTCACGCCCTTTTAATCCTCTATCTGTTTCATAAATACTCCGGATTTTTATATTATCAAAAGCTTTAAGCCATAAAAGTCGTCCTATACCATGGCAACCTTTTTTTATTTTATGATCTGAGTCTAAAGTTTCAAATGATTGAAAATTATAATCATTAAAGCCTGTACCATTATCGATTACTTTAAAACCTATAATTTGTGTTTTGTTTCGTTTTTCAGTATCTTTTTCAAGTGGTAGTGAAGCTTGCTTCGATCTTATGACTGAAACTATAATGTAGCGTGAGGAAAAATCATTTCCTATTTCTTCAATGGAATGAATAGAATTTACAACTGCTTCAAAAAGAGGCAGTAGAGCATGATTTTCTGGTAAAGATGTATTTCTTACGCGGCCACTTAAATTTGTTCTCATTATCCACTCTAATCTATAAAAGACAATCAATTGTGTCGTTTTACAAAGATTTGACTTCCTCTTCATCCTTAAAGGATTAAAATTTCGAAGCTGTTCATATCAAATACAGTTTATTAGAAGCTTTAAATTCATGAAACAATTAATTCAAAGATTAATTCTTTGAAATCCACTGTTTTAAATGGAAGAAGACATTGTCTATCGTCTCCATGAGACGAGAAAATTTAAGAATCCATTTTCTAAAGAATTTCGCGCGTCTCAGAGTATGTTTAGAGTCGGATATTTGGTTTTTGTGTAAAAATACTTACAAACGCATCCATAATACGTGAAAAATCAAGCGCTAATAAGAGTATAATGAGTACAATCCATTTCGTATAACGAGACATCACTTTTACACTTTTGTAGGTCATGATGATTTCTTGAAGTATTTCTTTTTCTGCTTCTGTAAGCTCTATATCGTCTTGTGTTTTTTTTCTAGCCATGTTTCCACCCACACAAGCGTTCACCTAGATTATTGTGCTTTAAGATCTCTCTTGCTAAGTTTGAACTGATGGTGTTCAGATCTTTCCGGCTTAAATAAATTGGCAACCAGCCAACACAAGAAGAAGCATATTTATTTGTCGCGCAACCAATCAGAGAGAGCAGCACGCACATCAGCATCACTTTTTTGATTAACTTCACTTTCCACCTCCAGACGTGTTGTGGCTGCTTTTAAAGCTTTTTCTGTTTGCTTTTGTTGCTCTGCTTTTTTCCCAAGAGTAAAAGCTCTTGCTAATGCAATAAAAAAAGCGGCTAAAGCCGCACCTGTTAGCATCAGATTTTTTTTTATCCATAAGATCATAGACGATGCTCCTGAAAGCGTTTAGCAACAAAGAAAATACCAGCACATGCGGCTAAAACCATAATGGTTGCCAAAGCCCATTGGATTGGTCCATTGCCTGCTAACAAACCACCAAGCCCAGAAAAAGAACCAATAATCGGTGCAAGTGCTTCTGCTTTGAAAACCCCCGTTGGTGCTTGCGTTTCTACTGTTTGATAATTAGAAGAAACATAAGCCCCTTTTGCCCATAAGCCTGTTTCTGCCGCACGCCGGTGTGCGAGACCTTCAAGACGCTTCCCACCTGCTTTGGTCCATTTCTGTAGCTCGGCAGGGACAGCTTCATATTCACCTTGATTGAGCTTTTTTAACAGTGTCGAGTTACAAAAGGCTCCTGTTCCTACATTATAGCAAAACGACACTAACGCCGCGAATTGTTCATCTGTTAATGAAACTGTAACAGCGCGTTCAACGACGTTTTCAAATTGTCTTAAGTCTTGGCAAAGAAGTTCTTCTGCTTGCTTTTCAGTGATTGTCATGCCTTCGTAAATAAAAGGTTTTCCAGCACTGTTTGTATGTCCATAACCTATTGTCCACACCCCAATGGCATCTTTATAGGCGTTCAAACGCAAACCTTCCCATTGTTTGATAAGTGCTAGTCCTTCTGATGATATTTTTCGCATATGCTTCTCCATAAAAAAAGCTCCGCAAAAAGCAGAGCTGGATTAAAAAATTGACATCTTTTTCATTCGGAAAGATAGCTTGGTTAAGCTTCATGTCACTTTTTCATTGGAATAAAAGAAGATTTTTTCTCAACTTTTAATTTCTTTCTTGACAAATATTCGTTTATAAACGAATATACATCATGTTTGAAATACGTCACTACCTTACTTCTGATGGCAAAGACTTGATAGCTGATTGGCTGCGAAAGCTCCGTGATATGCAGGCTAAAACTGCAATTATTCGCCGCCTTAATCGTTTAGAGCAGGGAAACTTTGGCGATTTCAAGCCGCTTCGTGAGGGTGTTCATGAATTGCGTATTAATGTTGGTCCTGGCTACCGAGTTTATTATGTCCAATCTGGAAAGACCGTATTGTTGCTATTATGCGGTGGCAGCAAAAAAACACAAGAGACTGATATCACTCGTGCATGTGCTTGCTGGCGTGATTGGCAAAACCGTGAAGATTAAAGGAGTGCAAAAATGAAAGACCGTAACCATGATGATGCAATGGCAGAAATATTCCGTGATGATCCTGAGTTGGCAGCAGCTACCCTTGATGCAATCCTAGCAGATGGTGATCAGGGTGAGCTGCTTGTAACTCTACGCCAAATGGCCAAAGCTTATGGTGGTGTTCAAGCTGTAGCTAAAGCAGCCAACTTGAACCCAACACAACTTTACCGTACACTTTCAGAAAAAGGTAATCCAGAGTTCCGCAGCTTGAATGCTTTACTGCGTACCATGGGGTTTCGTTTGGCTGTACAGCCTCTTGAACGACCAGTTCCACACGTGTAACTTTAGTTCCACTCCCCACCTTTAAAGATGGGGAAGGGAGGTATTTAAGCAATCATTTTTAATGAGGGGCTCTACATCTAGTTTATAACCTATCATGTATCCTCTTCATCCATATGGATGACGCCTTCGCCTTCGTCGCATGCGTCTGGTGGGGCGTTTGGATCAAGGGTATCATCCTTGTCTGGTGTGGTGTTTGCAACGTTTCCAGCTGTGTCTTCTTGGGCTTCATCAAAAAGTTCGCATTCTATTTTTGTTGTATATCCACCTGTTTTATCAAGTTTGTGTTTAACACTTTTGATGCGCCATTCTGCTGGAATATAGGGGCGGAAAGGGGGCTCTTGAACAAGCTTTGCTTCTGCTTGTACAAACGGATTACCTCCGATATCACATGAGAAAGAAGACTTACCGCGTGATGATTTATTGCGATAAGCAGCAATGGCTGCAACAGCCTCTGATTGGTTATGGTAGGTATATTTGAGTTCATGAAACGGTGCTTTGCCAACTTTGACTTCTTTTTTTTCACCACTGCGGATATCATGATAGGTTGCGAGAACACCGCCTTTTTTCTCTTTGTCTTCCTCTTCTTTCTCAGGTGTTGTTTCTGCTTTTTCCGATTCAGATGATGATGGTGTTGCTCTGTCATTGTCATCCATATGGATAAAGTTTTCATCATCATCAATCTCTTCTGGTTCTCGTGCATCAGCTGCAGCTTTTTGATCGTCCCCCACATCCGTTTCTAAGCCATTGGCTGCACCTGCTTCATCTCGTGCGCTGTATTTAAAATCCCAAGAGGTGCAATGTTTCTCATGAATAACAACAATAGGGAGTGTTTCACCGGTGATGGCTTTGCCTTCACCCCGTTTGGCGAGCACAAGTTTGCCATCAACGGGCTTTGCTACCGCATCATATTCTTCTGCAAGGCGTGCGGCAAAAGCCATATCGCTTTCAGCTGTTTGGTCAATGTGACGCATAACGATTTTTGCAAGAGAAGGATCAACCTTTGGTGTATAGCCATTACGCTCTGCTATCTCTTGAACAATACTGCCAAGGGTTTTCTGGTGGTAGGATTGGCTTTTTGGGGTTCTGTAAGACGTGTTCATTGATGCGGCGCGTCCTGTAACACTTAAGCTTTGCGGTGGGCTGCTTACAGAAATTTCGTCTATCAGATAGGCTCCCATATCGCGGTTTTTCCCGCCTTCATAGCCAAGTGTTATGGAAATAACTGTCCCGATGAGAGGAATATCAAGAAAGCCGTTATCACTGTCACGCGCACGGTCATCAAGCTCTATAGTGATACGATCACTTTTGTTTTCTGCTTCATCGGTAATTTCAATCGACAAAACATAATCCATAAGAGTTTTGGTGATGTCTTCTCCATTTGCCAGAACCGTGCAAAAAGGTTTCATGATTGACTGCCCCAAATTCTGATTACCGGTGTGGCTTTAGGATAGGGGAGGGTTGGCAAAACGATTGTGATTCCTGCTTTTAAAATGGGTCCATAGTCTGCAAGACCAAAATTTGCTGCATAAACGCGTTCAACAGCAAGGGCTTGTTGACCTTTGGCATAGTATTTCCAGCAAATGGCATCAACCATATCACCATCTTTGGTCATGTAAAGATCACTCATAGCTCTTCACCATATTCTCTCAATTTTATTGTAAATTCTTGTTTTTTTGGGGTGCCGTTATGATGAAAAACACTTTGCTTTTCCTCTACGGAAAGAATGACAAACTTACCTAAGATTTTGCCTTGACCGGTCACAAGAATGTGAGGTCCCATATGCGCTATTTGTCGCAAATATTCGAGCTGTCTGTGACCACCTTTGAAATCTGGATAAATTACGCCTGCTAAAGAAAATTCCGCATTTGCAACAGCAGGCAATTGAAGAGCAGCCTTTCTCCCCAATCGCCCTTGCTCTACCCATGGAACTCCATAAGACATATCAAGTGTTTGGTAAGCTGCTGTTTCAATCGAAAAAATAAAACCACCCAAAGCTAACATCATGGTATTTAATCCGAAAGGCTAGAGGCTATGGCTAAACGTTGCTGTTTTGCATAGCGTTCAAGTGCTTGATTGACAGCGTCTCTGATTTCGTCCTTGAGACCATTGGGGACGGAAATATTTAGATTTGTAATGGTTACACGGGCGTCTACTTCAACGGGCTTATGAACCGTAATTGGCTTTGGAGCTTTAAAGGCACCTACTTTATTTGTTGCCTGCATTTGTCCTGTTTCAACGACACTTGTATTAAAACCACTCTTGCGTTTTTCAGGTGGGGTATTTGTAACCACTGCTGTATCCAGCATTCTTTTTGCCTGTGTATTGGTTTCTTCGGTAAAGGTTTTAATGGTCTGCGTTGAAGTCTTGTCTATTGAAACATTAAACCCTAACTTTTCTTTCACCCAATTAGGCATCCAACTGGTTAATTTCTTCATCATATTGCCAAAACCGTTATACAGATCATCCCATTTGCTTTTGATGCCCTCCCAAAGCCCATTAATAAGATTGGAGCCTATTTCCATTAAATCGACACCAAACAGCCATTCAATGAGTTCATTGATTTTTTTCGAAATCCAAGAAAGTGGTGAAAAGTTTTTAAAGAGCGTCAAGAGGTTATTGAAAACGTTACTACATAAGCTCGCAAAAGAATTCCACAAGTTGCTTATGAAGCTTACTACCGTATCCCAATTTTTGTAGAGCAGATATCCAACTCCAACAAGGGCTGCAATGCCGCCAGCGATCCAGCCGATAGGTGTGGTCATGATTGCGATACCAAGCGATATAAAAGCAGAACTAACGGCAGTTATTGCTGGAATGAGTGAAGCTACAAGAGATAGTGCAAGACCCGCAACTGCAGAAGCTGCCGGTACCATTGCCGCAATGAATGCTCCGGTAAGAACTGCTCCAACCGCGGCTAAAGATGCAGCTACCCAGCCATTGAGTTCATCCCAATATTTATAGAGTGCGGCAAGTACCGCGATACCCCCAATTAGCCAACCGATAGGTGTGGTCATTATAGTATAGCCAAGCGTGACAAACGCTGCTCCCGCTGCGGCTAATGCGGCAATGAGTGGACCAAAAATGAAGGAACCAAGTGCTACAAGTCCTACCTTAAAGAGGGTTATTTCACCAATTAGAGGTTCTAGCCATTGGAACCATACTTTAATCCTCTCTGTGAGATCACTGATACCTTTTCTTAAATCAGAGGTAGGATTAAGCAAATCATTAAAGACTTTTCTTAAGGTTTTCGCCCAGCTCGCAACGGTTGTTTGAATGAGGTCGCGGTTTTCATCAATCAGGCGAGAAAAACCGTCAATCATGTCATTGATCACGGGCATGAAACGCGCGCCAATAAAGCTCGCGATACCGCCTATTTTTTTCTTAAAGGCACCAAGCTTGTCACTCAAATCTGCTGCATAGCGTGCCACATCGGCACCTATCAGCCATTTTCCTTTCCGCGCCTTTGCAAACAGTTCTTTAATGGGTGCCATGCCGCAAGCATGGTCGCCATTTCTTTACCATCGCCCCCAAACAGCAGAGCGGCAATATGCTGTCTTTGTGCTTGGCTTTTCATCTTACTCATCTTGTCGGTAATTTCTTCTAACAAGACAGAAGTGGATTTGAGTTTTCCAGAAGTGTTTTTGACAGAAATGCCAAGTGCTTCAAAGCCCATCATGCCTCTTTTTTGTCCGGCATAGGCTTGTGCCGAACGCCTATTTAAAACCGCTAAGGATTGTTGAAAAAGTTCGGCAGAAGTGCCTGAATTATCGGCTGCATCACCCCATAATTGAAGTGATGCAACACTCATATTTAAATGGTGTGATGCGTGATAAAGACTATCGCCCAGATGCATGGTTTTCATGGTGAGGGCGGCTACACTTGCCACAAGACCACCACCAGCAAGCCCCAAGACACCAGTAAAGACCGAAGCACGGCTTGCCGCCACTCCAAGAGCACTTTGAACGCCATGAAGGCTTTTTGTCATGTTTTTGACAGCAGCAGAAAAGCGCGGAATACCCAAACTATGTGAGAGTGTTTTTGACAATGTATCGAATTTTTTTTGAAGATGTTTGAGAGGTGCGGTGAGTTTGTCTTCAAGAGACAATTTTACCTTTGCATCAGCAACTTTTTCACTCATTTTGTCTTATACCTTTCTGCTGCTTGATTTCGCCAGAATATGAGTTCTTGCGGTTCCATTTCCATCATCTTTGAAAGGGACCAATGGAACACAATGGTAATATCGGCTATGAGTTTAGCGGCGGTTTCCCAGTCGAGGTATCCCGCCGCTTGATAAAAGACTCCAAAATCTCTCCAATGCTCGACAAGTCATTAATATCGAGTTCTCCAACCGCTTCATGCGGCCATTCAGAAAGACGTGCGATCATAGCAATTGTTTGCTCTACGCCTTCTTTTTTGTCGATTGCTTGCAAATCTTTTGTTTTGGGGCGCCGTAAGGTAATTGTGGTGTGCTCTTTTCCTTCAAAGGCAATGGGTATCAATAATTTATGTGTAATGCTTGTTTGGACGGTCATTTTTATAATCCTATATTGTTTTTATGGTCTGCGAGTTGATTGACGCCATTGAATTTTCTCACCAAGTTGAGGACGTCTATCTCAACGATTTCAACGTCCTTCTGGACATATTTGAAATACTGCAATGTGAATGTAGCCGTAGAAGTTGCTTTGCTGCCCGGTTGCCATTCTGCCATTTCAAAGCCTTTGCAAAGTCCTCTCATGGTAATGACAACACCTTCTGCGGGTGTGCCTTGCGCTTGCATTGAACTTCGTAATGAAATGTCGACATCTGTGCGCCCCAACAGTGCCATCAATTCTGGAGAGCAATCAGAAATGGTCATGCTAAGTGTGAGGGTTTCAAGACCAAGGTCAACTTCAATAGAGCTATCCATGCCACCACCGCGATAACTTTCAACGACCAAACTCAAATTCGGTAGGGTGACACTTTCACATTTTGCTTGATAGGGAATACCGTCGACAAAAATGTTAAAATACTTCAAAACTCTTGGTAATACGGGTACGGTCATTAAAAGATCTCCTCTAGGTAATCATTGATGATTTGTGAACGGAACGTGATGTGTTCTGCGGGTGTTGTGGGGGTAAATTCCACATTGAAATAGACTTTTCCACTTTCAATAGCGCTTGCTGTATTAAGCTCTAGATCAGGCGTACAGCGCCCACCAAGAATGGCGCCTTGTGCTTTTAAATCACGCAAATAGGCATTGACGCTTTCACTGACATCATTCATGTAGGTCTTTTTGATATTGCGGTCGACAGCCCATAGATGTCCGCGCAAAATGGCGTCATTGATCATATCTGCGGTTCTCACCACCGATAAGAAAGCAAATTTTGTATCACTTGAAAGGGTGCGATTACCCCAAAGACGATAACCATTTTCGCGGATAATTGTTGTGATGTTTTGTTCGTTAAGAAGGTTAGCGCGGCTTGATCGATCACCAATGGAAAAATCAATGGGGCGCGTAATACCAACAATGCCATTGATCACTTTGTTTGAAGGGGAATGCCAAAAACCGTGTGTAAAATCAGTTTTAGCAATGACACCAGCAACCGCTGCACTTGCTGGCTGTTCTATGATCTTTCCATCACGATTCACTTTTACAAAAGGGTCAACTATGATGGCGCGCTTTGAATCAAAATCCTTTGCTGTGCTAAGAGCGGCTTCATCTGTTGTGTTGGGTGCATCAAGCACCATAATAGCACGCAGACGCTCTGCAATGCCAATGAGTTCTGCCGCTACTGGATTAGAGGTTGTGCTGATCTCGGCTTTAGCTGTCGCACCAGTGCCATCTCCTTCAATCGTCACATTTGGGGCGGTGTGATAATCAGTGCCATTGTCAGTCATGTGAATATAATTTACTTTCCCACCATGCATGGAAGCTTCTGCTTTTGCATTACCTTCAATTTTAACGCTTGCTTGGGTATAATCGCTGCCTTGATTTATTACATCAATACGACTAACAACGGTAGGACGTTTATGTGTAAAGCCTGGAGCAATCAGAATGCGTGGTGTTTGTCCAAGAAGTGATTGTGCTCCAATAAAAGCATGAACCCCTTCATAAGCACCATCTGCGTTTACACCGCCCAAAACATTGGTTAATGTTTCGTTTTCATCTTTACCTTCTTCTACTCGCACAACAACAACGATGGCGCCCACTTGCTTAAAAATAAGATCAACGGCATTGGGTAATGTGCCTTCACCCCTCCCTGTTGTATCCAGTTTAGCTGCTTGTGAAAGTGAACCGGTAACCAAAACCGGCGTGTTAAGGGGGAATGCTTTTTCGTCGGCATATGGTGCTGTGCCAATAACTCCGATAACAGCGGATTGTACTGCGCGAAGAGGACGTGTACCATCGTCAACCTCGACAACTTCAACACCGTGTAAAAAACCTGTTGCCATATTTTATGCTCCTTTGAAATATTGGCTAATGAAATGAATGGGAAAAAAATGAGGGGGTGATTGCTGTATTTGTTAGACTGGCATAATGATAAAAAATTATCGAAAATAGCTTGACATTATTTATGCAATGTGTATTTTCGAATCAGGTGCCTCAAAAACACCTTGACGATAAGCGGGTGGATTGCCGAAACAGTCTTTTTTCCGCAGATTAAAAGCTTTGACTCATTATATGCGTATAGCATATAAATGGCTTGTCGGGTGTGGTTACGCTATACAATACCCTTTGGGGGAAAGCATAACGACGGACTTATCGCCGTGTTTTTGAGCACCCGGCACTCTTCGTAGAGTGTCAATCAAAAACATTTAACGATAAGGAGTTCTCATGAACACTCTTATTCCAATATTGGAACAAATAATTGATCAGGAAACTGTTCAAACGGTAAACGCGCGTGATTTGCATGCGTTTTTAGAAGTAGGTAAAGATTTCTCTACTTGGATTAAATATCGCATAAACAAATATAATTTATTAGAAAATCAGGATTATTTAGTTTTCACCAATTTTGGGGAAAACCTTCAAGGTGGTCGTCCCTCTAAAGATTATCACCTTACCTTAAGCGTAGCCAAAGAGCTCTCTATGCTTGAAAATAATAAGAAAGGTAGAGAAGCTCGTTTATACTTTATCAAATGTGAACGGCTTTTGAAACAAGTAGTGACACCACAGATAGCCGCTCCACAAGTTGATTATTCCAAACCCGAAGCATTACTTGGTGTTTTGAATCACTTACAAAGTCAAATCGAGCAAAAGGATAACACTATTGCTGAATTGACTCCAAAAGCAGAAGCTTTAGAAGGCTTAAAGCGTTCTGATGGTCTGTTTGGTCTTATCGAAGCAGCAAAGATGTTAGAGGTACGACCAAAGGACTTAACGGATTATTTGCGTAAACATGATTGGGTGTATCGGCGTGCTCCAGGGGCGCCTCTGTTACCTTATCAGGATAAGATCAAGAAAGGATTCATGGACTGCCCTGCTATCACTATTCAAAGACCGGATGGTACAGAAAAGGTACTCCCTTCAACAAAAATTACCTCCAGAGGATTAGCATGTTTAAGAGAGCAAATCCATGGAGGTGTGCAATGAATAGCAGTATCGATTTTTTGTGCGATTTATGGATGGCATTGTTTCAGTTTTCTGATCGTGATGATGTCGAAGATAAAGCTTTTAATGCTCTCATTGAGACCATGGATGCAATAGAAAAAGCTTTGATTTTAAAACTTCAAGATGAATCACCAAACGCACTCAGAGTTCTGGCAATGATTACAAATTTTGGATCTTTAAAACCTCCTTCTATTATGGAGCCTTTGTTGAAAGCTTACGATCCGAGTTTGAAAAATTCTGTTAAGAAAGCTGCTTAACTTTAAAAACATGATTTTATCTCCTCGTCTTTTAGGCGGGGAGGTGGTTAACAGTATAAAATATCTTCACATAATACACATTATACGTATAATACGTATTATACATTAAAGATAGAATGTGCATATGAAAAAATATAGTTTTACAGATGTAAACCGCGGGGCAGGCGATATTTTAGACGAGGCTATGTCTACACCTGTAGCTTTGACAAAGCGAGGGCGTGAAAAAATCATTATGCTTCCTGTTGATTTATATCATGAATTAATAAAAGCGCGTTCTGGTGCACAATCTTTTGTTTATGTAGATGCACCTCAAAATATATTAGATGATTTAGATCGTGGTTTAGATGACATTTTGAATAGTGATGAACATGTTTAAAGCAGGGGATGTTGTTCAATATTATTATTTATCCAGTATTCCATAAAACATTATCCCTTGAGAGTGAGGAAGAGATCAAACAGCGTGAAGTGTTGGAACTTTGCTAACATTTGTTTCACGTTCAGCATGCCAAGCGTCATAATTAGCTTGCATACGTAACCATATAGCAGCTCCATCACCAAACATTTTGCCAAGACAAGCGGAAATAGCAGGAGAAACAGGTTTTTTTGCGTTCAGAATATCGTAGAGATGTTGGCGTGATATACCAAGCATCTGCGCAATTTCTGATTTTGTTTTGCCTGTTTCAGGAATAATTTCTGCTAAAACTTCTCCTGGATGAGTAGGACAACGGTTTTTATCTCTTTGTGCAGGAATGTCATTCATAACTGTATCCTTAGTGATATTGTTCAAGATCAACACGGTAAGCATTACATGAGTCAAATTCAAAGGTAATACACCATGGTCCGTTAACGTGGACAGTGTAACGAGTGGGTGAATATCCAATCAAAGAATGAAAGTTGAATCCTGGAAGATTCATATCTTCTGGTCTTTCAGAAATATCTAAACGATCAAGACGAACCATGATACGTTTTACAAGTTTCTTATCAATCTTGGATGAATTTCCCGTTTTGAATAATTCTGCCAATGTTTTGCTTTTAAACGTTTTAATCATTCTTTTATATAGCGTAAAATACTGTTAATGTCAACAAATAGCTTACATTATAAGTGCTAAAATGGGAAAAACAGTAACATCCCATTAGAAACCCTTATCGTCTAGACTTGTTTTTCTTTTCTCCACCTCATGCGTAAAGAGAAGAATAAGTGCATGGAGGGGATAAATTTGCACGTTAACATCAAGGATTTTACGACCATACCGACGGCTGTCTGATCAAATATTGCTAAAAACTTAGATCCCTTGCCATTCTTAATAAAGTGAATACGAAGTTTAAATTCTATTGTCATTTTGCTCTCCAAATTAATGAAGAGACCATAACAATCATCTACACTCTCTCATAAGCCTGACACTGTCAGTAAAAAAGGGCTTTAAAGAAAGAAAATCATACAAGCCTTATCGCCTAGATTTGATTATCTTTCTCTTGTGGTTCTTCTATGAGCTCTACGGGTGTGTCTATTTCTGCCATTTCAGTAGATGAGAGCTGTTTTGTGTTTTCATCAACAATAGGAGGAGAGAACACTCCATCCTTATAAGTTCAGCCGATCTGCGCTTCGCTTGAGGGGATAGCTTCACCATCAAAGGCATGGACATAGTCTTCTGAGGCTACAATAATATTTGTTACCACACCATTTTCAACAACTGCATATTTCATAAAAAACTCCTAGATAAAAAATCTCAACAAGATTGCTCCGTCACCACCATTGCCGCCATCTCCACCAGATTTTCCTGGAAAGTAGCCACCGCCACCGCCGCTGGTAAAACCATTTCCATCACCACCATTGCCGCCTTTCCCACTGTAACCCCCTTTTGCGATACCATCACTGCAACCACCACCAGCCCCCCCATAAATAGAGCTTCCACCATGTCCAATGTTTGTTTTGTAGACAATAAAGGGGCCGTCGTTACTTCTATAGTATGCGTAGCCACCACCACTCCCGCCACCGAAAGTAGAACTGCTACCATTAACATTACTGTTACTAGAGTAGTAGCTGCCACCGCTACCGCCGCGACCACTGCTGTTGGCACTTCCTTCACTGCCACTAGTTCCGTATCCATAATATCCACCACCTCCGCCACCGCCTGCGGTAAGAAGTCCCTGAATTATTGTTTGACCACCTATGCCTCCCCTTTCGTTATTACCGCCTTTCCCACCACGTCCAATTTGAGCATTTTTTGAGTTTCCCAGCTGGTATCCTTTGATTTTAATACGTACGCAACCGCCGCCACCTCCACCACCGCCTTTTATATTACTGCCGCCTCCACCGCCACCCCACGCCCATATTTCAATATCGGTGTAGCTATTAACACTATCAGGAAATGGAATGGTACCACTTTCTGTCATGAGGATTTCAAGGGGATTAAGCGCGGTAACTTCTTTCAGTTTTGCAATCTCATTGCGTATTTTTTGAAGAACAGTGGTAGCCTCATCTTTTGTGTAAAGTGCCTTACCATCAACAGTTGCTGGACCTTTAAGCATGCTTCCACTTGCACTTAGACTTGTCACAACTTTATTATTGTGGGTGAGATTAAACGACGAATTACCCAACAGTTCTAAGCCACCACTCATAGTGACTTTGCTGGTAAATTTATTATAATTCTGCCATTCATTTGGGCTGGCTAAGCGTCCATAGCTTGTGAGATCTTCGTTGATCTTAGCTCTAAAATCGTCAAGCCCCACAATATCTTCGGTTTTATGTTGGTGTGCGCCTAATAGAGAGACAGCACTGCCAAAAGTGAAGTTATTATTGCTTGATTTATAGAGAACATAATTGTTGGCAGCATCTTTTGCGCCTTCGATATCGCTTAAATCAGCAAATGAGAAAGTTTTATCCGCTGCCATTTTGCCATTGAGAGCGCTTTCTAGATTTGTGATTTCGCTTATGGTATGCGTGTGTTGTAAAGGTGCTTTTTCGTTTATCTTTTCCTCAACAGCCAAAAGAGCTTGATCAATTTTGGTCAAGTTTTCCCGCAAGATTGGGAATTCAGAACTGATAAAGCGACCTTCTTTAGGCAATTCCATGTCGAGTTTTTTGGTTTTGGTCATCTCTGTTCTCCCATCACAATATACCGGCACCAAAATCACTCACCATTGACCGTGCCGCCGGTCCACCGGTAAGCGTGAGTTTCAAACGTGCTTGTTTGGCTGTTTTGTCGTGGCTTACAAATTTTCGTTCTGTCCAAAGTGGTTCGGATAACTGCTCTGTTTCCTCTAATGTGAGAGGAACAAAAGCACCATCATCCAGTTGCATCTCGAGTGTAAATGTTGCACCGCCTGGTAAAAATGTTTTGATATAACTGGTCAACCTTGCCTTTTCCCCAAAGGCAAAAGCACGCGTGACATAAGTGGCTTCTTTATGGATCTTCCCCGCAATCAATTGAACAGGCGCAAACAAGACGGGTGAGAGCTTTTCGGTGCCTTTAAGAATAGCGCGAAGCTTTACCTTTTCACTGATATATTCAGTAAGGCTTAGCAATTGAAAGGGAAGAAGTTGATAAACCGTGCCATTGTTTCGTTCAATTTCAAAGATGACAGAACACTCACTTGAAGGCAATTCAATGGCTGCGCGTATTTGCAAATCAGAGCAGTCTACAAGGTCAAAGGTGCCTAAATCGACAATCTTTTCTGTTTGTGTGTAGCGTGCCGCCAACACCCGAAAGGCTAAAGCCTCATCTTGATGAGCGGTCCAGCTCCTAGCATTGACAGAAGAAAAGCGTGGTCCGGTCACGTAAGGGTGGCTCGAGACGTATCTCTGGTGTTCTGCATCAAAATCTCCAAGCTTTGCCAGTGAGACAGAATGATCAGCATCATCTGTCTTGATAACGAAAGCCGTTAAGCGGTCATCCATCACAAGGAGTGGTACATCATAGCGTGCTTCTGCCCAACCTAGCTTTGCGCCCTTCATAGAATAAAAGCTTTGCGCTTGAATATCAGCGGTAGGATAGCCATTTTCTGTGGTGACCAAATCAATCACCAGATCATGGTTCTGATTGCCGATTTTACAAAGATGAAAGTCAATTCCGGTGATTTGCCGTGTTGCATCAGGGGTAAAGACTTGCGCTTGTGGGTCCACTTGCGTCCAGATCTTCACCGTGGTGGTGCGCCGCATCACTTTCACATCAATCACGCCTTGCCCTGTAAAAAGCCCCGTAGCAATGGTTCCACCTTTTCCCCGTGCCACAACATTTTTTGTACCAGCCGTAATATTTTGTGGAATCGTGAAAGTGCCTTCAAGGGTGCCTTTGGTGTTAGCAACAAGCTTTGTTTTTGGTAAAACATTCACACCATCAAAGGTAAGACTTTCCAAGATTTCGCTACTGCCAAAACCTTCAATTTTAAAGGAAAGGGTAATTTGTCTTAAAAAATTGATTTTCTCTTGGGTTGCACTCACCAAATCATCACTGATTTCTGTTTTACGAACGCTTCTCCCACGGTTCCATCCCATGTTCAGTTGATTGGTCACGCTTGAGAGCCAATCGGTACGCTGTTCATGCCAAAAGTCTGTCGCGGGTTCAAGGGTTACTGTACCAGGCAGGGGTGCAAAATTTTGATAAGGATTGATTTTTTCGCAAGCAGTTGTCAACTCTTGCGCAATGATCACTTCATTTGTCCAGTCAAGCGTAACAGGCGCTTTTAAAGGAGCAGTGTAAAAGGTTGGATCAATGGCAAGCTGCAAAATGCCGTTGCCTACAGCCCCCGTTTGTTGAAAGCCTTCATCTCTGTAACTATCATCAAGAAAGGGATCAGCAAACATGCCCTTTTTGGCAACGGGTTCTTTAGAGTCAACATTGCTTTTAATGCGCTCTAATTGCATGAGACGGTCAAGCGAGAGCACCCGTTGAAAATAGCGCCACATCTCATCATAGGGGGCAACACGTGTGCCATCATTGACCACAACCGGCGTTTCAAGCCAGTTGTTGGTGATCGTTGCAAGGGACAACACATCATCAGGGACACTGGGTGCCATGGGTTGGTCTACTGAGATACCTTTGATGTAAACCACATTGCCCCCCGTGTTGAGACCAATACGGTCAATGCGGGGTAATTTGTAAGTGTAACTGACGATAATATCACCACCTTGCGCCCCACCTGAGACAGTGATTTCCTGCGCTGTTACTTTATCAGCAGTGATTTTTGCGCGGTAGCGATAAGTCACCTGATAGCTGCTTCCCACTAAAGGTTCGTCTCCCACGGGTGCCCAATCAATGGTGTCTCCTGTTTTTTTAAAATCTGTGCCTTCTTTAAATTCCTTGTTGCCTTGCACAACTTTAATAAACGCGGTGATGCTTTTATCAGGAACACCATCACGCCCAGCAGCAACGGCACCACGGGTGACGGTAACGGTCTTTTCTTTTGTCAACAAAAGAGACTGAATATCAGCAATCGGAAAATAATAGGGTTTAAAGGTGAAACTTGTTTTCCCTTTTGGAGGCGCAAAAATATGCGTTTCGCTTGGAACAACGCTTGTCGAAAAATCTTGCACCTCTTCATGGCGCAAAGCAGCAAGGCGTTTGCGTTTAAAGCCATTGATATTGGCTTCTCCTTCTTGAATGCTAAACACTTGGCAACCGTTATTTGCTCCCAATGCGCTCACACGGCATCCACTCACGATATAATGCCCATGCGCACGGTCGTAAGTAGCAATGGCTTGCATGGCTGGTTCAAGCAGTGAGGGTGATTTTTGGTCAATCAGAACACCATCTTGCAAAATATAAACCGGAAAGAAAGTGCCTCTCTGTGCATCCTCTTTCAGTGCCCAAACAAGTTTTGCTGTTTCTCGTGCGGCACCAGGTTCTCCTTCTGCTAAGGTGCCAGGGACTTGCCCCAAGAGCTCTGGATCATCTTCGTGTGTTATCCATTTTTTTTGCAGCTTCACACCAATTTCCAAGCGCCCAATCATGGCAACATTGTTGAGTACAGCTGGTGCAACGGGAAAAATATCACCGGCAATATAAATCTTGCCATCCGTTAAAGTGACGGTCCTTGTGTCTTTGTTGACAAAAGCATCAGCCCGTTCAACGCGGTCTCCTTCTTTTGCAACAAGGCGCCCCAAGCGGTCATGCCGCCCCCTGATGATGGTTTGAACCTCATTGAGTTCACCACTTTGAATAAAGGGACGCGTGCCATAAAAGACAACGCTTTGTTGTTCCTCTTTGCCGCGAGATCTGTCAATTGCAAAGGGTAAACCACTTTCATGCTTCATATTAAAACCTCAATAAAATCTTGAATTGTTCGCGAACATCGGCGCGCAAAGGAATATTGATGGGTGTTTTGAGTATCTCGACACCACCATTCAGTTCATTGACGTCACACCAAAGCTTTCCAAGGGGGATATCTTGTTTGGGAATGCCGTGAACGAGAATAGAAACAAATGCTGCTTGTTTGCCATCAACATCGTGAAAATCTGTGCGTGCTGCAAGAAACAACAGAGTGCCGGTTGGGGAAGGGTTAAATCTGTTGCCACAATGGTTGTACACACCATCCAAAGCCTGTTCGACAGGCGCTACAGCATAGCATCTGCGATACCCAATCACGCTATTTTGGCTGTCTCTTAACACGAGATAAAGCGTGCGGTTGCTAAACCACTCTGCCATGAGTATATCGCGTTCATGTTTTTTGACCGAACACCACGGAAAATTTGCCAAATCCCAAGGATAATCAATTTGGTTCCAGCTTAACTCCTCGTCAAAGTCATCTATCCAATTACCAATAAGCCTGCCTTCTTCTCTTGTGAGCGTGTGATTGATCTCTGTTGTGCGTCCAAAGGAAAACAAAGTGTCCCCAGCTGTTAAACGAACACCGCTCTCATACTCCAACATGCTGTCATCAAGGCGTGACATATTGCATTCAACAGCTTGCACATCATAACCATAGGTCCCACGGCGAAAATCAGAGCGCAAACTTTTGGAAAGGTCGGTAATCGCTTCAATAGCTTCAAGGCTTTTCCGTTCAGGCAACTGATCAAAATCAAGTTGAAAGGAGTTCCACCATGCGCGCCCCGTCCAGGCGGGTTGAAAGCGTGCTGTAATCTGAAGCCATTCAAGCCCCAACTCTATTGCTGCAAGGGAACCACGCAAGCGCTGCCATTGAATCCCTTGATCAATCAGATCATAGAGATTTGGAACATAAGGTGTAAGCTCTCCAAGCCCGTATTCTTCAATCAACCACGGCAAGAAACGGGGAGGGCGTGTGATCAGTTTTGCGCGTGAAATCCCCAAAACAGAACCATCAATATCTTGATGAAAATCGCAAGCATCGGCAAGGCGCTTTTCAAATTCCGTCGCGTTTGTGGGAAGGAGGGAAGCAACCATTAGCGCGCACGCCCTTTGAAGTTTAAGGTGATTTTTCCAATCGATAAAATTTCTTCATCACAAACCATACTGTCTTGTGTTGGGGTAATGGCAATGACTTTTTGGACACCAGAAATCATTAGTTTTGAAATCCACCACGAGAGGCTTAATTCACGACCAATGGCTTGTTCTTGTTGCCATGCTGTTCTTAAATTTGTTTTCATTGTTGTGAGAATTTTCAAAGATGTTTCTGGTAACAGCCAAACATCTGCTTCTAAATCCAGCACTTTTTTAACAGCAGCGTGAACAATGATTGTATCATTGGTCATGATGATATTTTTTTTGTGAAGAGCTTCTGAAACTGTTTGTATGAGATCTTCAGATGCCGTTCCTTCTTCATTATTACCAAAAAGAGCAACATAGATGGTTGGGTCTTTGCCTTTACGATAAATAATCGCATCCTTCACACAGCTATCGGCTGTTAAGGCGATAAGCTTGTAATAGGGTTCTGTCCCGCTCCCATTACCACCACGGGCATGAAGCTGTATGCGTTCACGATATCTCTCGTCACTTTCACCCTCCATGCGGGCAAGACCATGCCAGTTTCCCAAAGCGTCAAGAGATTCACCGGTTGCAAAATCAAGAATGTTGTTGCGTGCCGCCTCGTTAATACGCTGTCTTAAAAGCAACTCTCGATAGCTAAAAGCCTCAATGACTTTTACAGCCGGATCACTTTCAAGAATGGTATATTCCGGCAAAAGCTCTTTTAAATGGGCAAGAGCAGCAGCGCGTATTTCCTCAAAAGAAAGTTCTGTGATGATTTCGGGTTTTGCAAGCAATCCATTCATTTTATCAATAATCCTTCCATGGTAATGGGCTTGCCGGATGGCAAATAAATGCCTTCAAAGGACAAAGAAACTTGTCCAGCCTCACTCCATTTAAAATCAATTTTTTTCAATTTAAAACGCGGTTCCCACTTGTCTAAAGCCTCAGCAACAGCGGCATAAAGGGCAACAGCAAAAGCATTATTAACCGGTGCATCAATGAGTTCCGCAACACGTGAACCATAATCACGACGCATTACACGCGAACCAATCCGTGTTGACAAAATATCAAGGATTGATTGGCGTAAATGATCAATGCCGGTCAATGACTTTCCTGTTGTACGGTCCATTCCACTGTTCAATTGGGACCTCCTGTCATTGCGCCACTAGAATAAACACCACCATGAACATGTGTTGCTCCTACATTGGTGCCGTTATGCTTTAGTCCACTTGAATGAATGGAAACATTATTTCCAGAATGAAGAGAGAGACTATCATTCGAATTCAGTGAAACGCCACCACCTGCCTTCAAAGAGATGCCGCCTTTTGCGTTTAAATTTATATCGCTTTCTGAAACAATCTTTATGCCTTCCGGTGCCGTAAGCTCTAGCTTGCCACCATCACCTTTTAGTGACACACCATCAGCGATTGTCAGGATAAATTTTCCCCCTGATTTGATGTGAATTCCATAAGTGTTTTGTTCATCATCATATTCAAGGCTGGTTCCATCAGGGTATATCGTTCGGTGAATGCTGCCTTTATCGGCTGCTTGATTAGCATCGGTATGAAGTGAACCAACAATCACCCCTTGTGATAAATCCCCTGATGACGAGATAACAATCACTTGCTCTCCGATATCACGCCCTTCATACGAGCGTGTTTTACCGGCGCGGGCTTGTGTGTCTGGAATCCAGTCACTGACAAGATTGCCACTTGTTATCCGATAGCGTGCGTTTTTATGGTCGACATGGCTAATCTTCCCCACCACAACCATATTGGCCACACGTCTCTTTAGATCTGTGATCTCTTTATCGCGCCGCTCTAACATGTCCACCTTCAATTTTATGGTATTTATCTTTATTTCTCACGCCTGTTTCGGGTTTAAAGCTTAAGAAAGGTTCAACGATTCTTGCTGTTACACTGCCTTCTTCTTCATCCATGTTGGGGATGTTGGTCACATAAATGACTTCAAAGGTTAAAATCGCACCATGGAGCGCTAGGGCGCCATTATCGCCAAAGGCAAAAGCAATATTTTGCAGGCGGCATGTTTCAACTGTGTTGTTGAGATTGGGATTAGCGTAGAAAACCTCCTCAACTTCCCATGCTAATTGATCAACAAAACGTGCGCCATCTTCACATGTCGCATAGCATTCAACATCTAGCGTTAAAACACGCCGCCTTAAGCCAAAATCATGTCCATCTTCAATTGTTTCACTTTGTGTTGAGATATTAATAGCTGGCATTGCTTCAATAAATAAATTGAAGTCACGCATATTGAAAACATTGTCACCAGCTACCGTCTTTGCTGCCTTTATCAAAGCAACAAAGCTTTCCCTTATCGTTTCTCTCGGATGCATGGGAGCTCCTGTTATTTAACATTTATCCTTTTCTTTATATTGGTATCGTGTTATGATACGTAAAAGAACGAATAAAGGTGATTTGGTGATTGAATCTTTTGCGGATAAGCGGTGTAAAGATCTTTTAGAAGGCAATCCGCCCAGAGGCTTTCCCACCACTCTAGTGCGTATAGCCCAAAGAAAATTGTTTATGCTCGATAAAGCAGTTGATCTCAAAGATTTGCGCAGTCCTCCGGGAAATCGTCTAGAAGCATTGAAAGGAGAGCGTAAAGGTCAATATTCTATCCGTATTAATGACCAGTTTCGTATTTGTTTTGAATGGCGCTCTAATGGCGCCTATGAAGTTGAAATCGTAGATTATCATTGATCTGTAGGAGGTCGAGATGAAAAATTATATTGCTATTCATCCCGGAGAAATTTTACGAGAGGAATATTTAAAAGAATATGCTCTCTCTGCTTATGCTCTTGCAAAAGCATTAAATGTTCCACGCACGAGAATAGAACGTATTGTTGCTGAAAATAGTCCAGTGACTCCCGATACAGCTCTCAGATTAGCCTATTTTTTTGATACTACTGCTGAATTTTGGCTTAACATGCAAGCTGCTTATGACGTTAGTATATTACAAACTGAAAAAGCAGACGAATTTGCCAAAATCAATAAATTTGAATGTAGGGTTTAACCACTCCCCACCTTTAACGATAGGGAGGGGAGTTGTGTTTTTAATTAAGCAACCTTTTTAATGGGGTTGTCTAAATTTAGTTCATAAGTTCGCAACAAAGAATCCATACGATGTGGAAGTTCTGAAGCTCCAAAATCTGTCAAAATTGCCAAGATTTTTGTAATATTGGGCACGTCATCTTGAAGCTTTAAAACTAGAACATTTTCTATTGCATTCATAGTTTGAACCAGAGCACTACAATCTTTGTCGCTCACATTTTCATCATTAGAAAATTGAGATAATGCCATCCACAAATCGCATAAGAAGTTGGTATCTATTTTCATTGCACACCCCCAAAGATTTGTTCTCTCAAACATGCCAATCCTCTAGATGTGATTTTCGTTGAAGGGAGCACCTTTTCTGTACCATCCGGTCTTTGAATGGTAATAGCGGGACAATCCATGAATCCTTTCTTGATCTTATCCTGATAAGGTAACAAAGGCGCCCCTGGAGCCCGTCGATACACCCAATCATGTTTACGCAAATAATCGGTCAAATCCTTTGGTCGTACTTCCAACATCTTTGCTGCTTCAATAAGACCGAATAAACCATCAGAGCGTTTTAGACCTTCCAAAGCCTCTGCTTTTGGTGCTAATTCAGCAATGGTGTTATCCTTTTGCTCGATTTGGCTTTGTAGATGATTCAAAACACCAAGCAATGCCTCGGGTTTAGAGTAGTCAACTTGTGGTGTTGTTACTTGTTTCAAAAGCCGTTCACATTTGTTAAAGTATTGACGTGCCTCATGCCCTTTGTCATTACGCTCTATAATCGAAAGATGTTTAGCCATGTCTAATGTAATGTGGTATTCTTTTTCTTTTCCACCGTTTTCTAAATTCAGACTTTATTTCCAAAAACGCAATATAATTCACGTGCGTTAACAGTTTGAACTGTTTACTTGGCCAATAGTTTGTTCTTTAATTTCTATAGAGTATTCATGGTGAACTCCTTACTACTTAGACGTTTTTCATTGACTCTTTAATTAGAAAGTGCCGAGCACTGAAAAACACGGTAGTAAGTCCGTCATTATGCTTTCCTATGAAGGTGTGTTATAGCATAACCACACCCCACAAAATCACTATATGCGAGTAACATACAATGAGTCAAAGCCTTTAATGTGCGAAAATAAACTATCTCGGTAGCTTATCTGCTTAGTATTTAAGGTGTTCGTTAGGTTCCTGTTTCGATTATTCATACTCCTATAATAATATCACTTTTTTCTAAAAATCATAAGCACATATTTACTTTATTTGTCGACTCACTTTAGATTTTCCAGCTTAGTTTTTTATTTATAGTGGAGGGGACAATAATGCTCGACATACTTGATACAATTGCGATGATCGTATGTTTGTTGTCGTTACCGGTGATGGTTGTCGGACTTGTTTTAGTGTGTATAAAAAAATGGTGCAAAAATGGATTGAAAACCCTTGGCATTGGAGTCTTATTATTTCTCGGCTCTGCAATATTAGGTGCGTTTTTTTTTCACAAAATCAAACCAGATCAAGTTGCGTACAATAATGAAATTTTTTCCTCCTCCTCGACTTTATTAATAGATGTTGCTACTCAAAATGAAAGCGTGACAAAGGCACTACCTGAGAATACTGATAAGCAAAGTATCCATGTTCAAGATAAAAAGTCAGACGAAAATGATGGTCTAGGTTTTTGGGGATGGTTCAGGTTAATTTTCTTTGCATTTATTGCATTGTCTATTTTTGTTCATTGGCAAGATAAACGCAACAAACGTTTTAAAGAAAAAGTTTCAGAGCAGGTTTTAATGCCTCCCCCGCATATCCATCCTTCTTCTGATTTATCAGTTGTTAATAAAATGTCGCCGGAACTTGAAAAAAAACGGTTAGAAAAGAGGGTACAGATCGTTCTCCTTTGTGCTCTACTGATTGGAGGCATTGTGGTAACAGTAACTATTACGCCATGGTTATTAGTACCCATTCTTATTGTTTTAATTTTTGTTATTATTGCTTATCGTGAGACAAAAAAGGAAAAAAGCTTTGAGCAAGAAGTTGCTCTGTGGCAATCAGATATTCCTCCCTCTAATTTTGAGGAAGCATGTGAAATGTTTCAAGAACTTGACGCAAGTGAATATGATTATCGTTTAGTACAAAATGAAAAACTGTTGGGAGTTCAAGAACGCGTTACCTTCGATATTGGCGAAAAGACTCCGATTTTAGGACGTCTTTTAGTAACAAATCAAGCTATTGTATTTGAAAGCCCTGAAGATAATGAAAGGACTACTTGGGCAAGAATTGCATCAGTAACTATAACATACCAAGGATGTCACATCAGTCACCGTACCGGCGCACCATGGAATTACCGATTTAGTGCTATTCCAAATCCAAGGTTTGCAGCAGTAATCCGAGTTCTTGGGCAGCCTTATTGATTTTGAAACACACAAGACAAAGGTTACTCATTGTTTTAGCTCCCGCAAGATAAGCTTATACATACCGGATTCTGAAGCTTGTACATCTATCACAATGAAATGCTCTTGAGAAGAGGGGGCTTTGTTGTTTTCAGGAGAGATGATCACAATACTATCTTGAGGTTTTGGTGGTAATCCTCCAATGTCATTGATACAAAGATCAAGTTCCTTTCTTGCAATTGTGGTGGAGATTCTGCCACCGGCGTCCGATTCTGAATGCTTAATGCCGTAAATCGCTGTGATACGAAAAGATTGCTCGTTGTCTTTTCGTGTGTAGATGATGGGCTGCCCAAAAGTGTTGCGCACATCTTTAACCATTTGGTTTAGCAGCCCATGCCATCGCATGTTATTTTCCTCCACTGACCGCTTTAAACAGCATTTCAGGGCGTGTACAGATGTAAAGCGGATAGCTATAGACCCTCCCCGGTTTTACCCATGCATTACGGTCGTGGTCGACGATAAGCATCGTGTAGAGAGGTCTTCCAACCGTGTTGGCAAAATCCAAGCTTTCACCAGGAGCAAAGGTTTTTTGGAAGACACCAGGCGCATCAACAGGAAAGAATTGACATTCATCAGGCTTAATGCCTATGGCGCGCTTTGTTCCAGCTTTCGCACTTACATTATAGTTGTGGATACTCCGGTAATTAATGAAAGTGACACCCGCAAAGTCAAAACTGCCAAAGCTCCCAGAGCCAATCGAACTTGGTGTTGCAACACCTCCGGCGCTATTGAGTGTCTGTGCTAAGGCTGTGTTTAAATAGGTCTCCCGAATTGTTTTATGGTTTTTCAATTTGGAGAAAAATTCATTTCCACAAAGCCCAATAATCCGTGAACGATCAGAAAATGCTCCTTTTGAAGCCTCAATCATCCTCATAATGACTTGATCAACATGGTCCGCAACATTGGTTGTTTCTGTATTTAGTTTAAAGTCAACGGGTTTTGGTGGTGCGATTTCCCATTCCTTGTACCAATCGACAATAACAGAGCCATCGGCATCAAGAACCACCCCTTGAACAGCGCCAAGTTGCATATTTTCCCATGTCAATTCTATTTCAGAAATCAGTTTCTTTTGTTTTCTGGCAATATATTTCATTGCTGTCTCTAACTGATCTTCTGTCCCAAATTCACGCCGGTTTTGGATTTCTTCTGATTTCACCGTATCACTTTTGGCAATCCGTGTTGTTTTGAAAAACCGAAGATTACGACCCTCTCTATCACCTTCTGCCAAAGGTGCCCCGCGTTCACTGGTTTGAATAAGCGAAAATGTATTATCACGCCGTTCAATACCAACCACTGTGGTACTGGTTTCAACTTCTTCAAAAAGATTAAGAGAACTTACAAGACCAGGTTGAAACTCATAGTTTTCGATGGCTTTCATCATTGTGATGCTTGAGAAAGCATCATGTTTAAAAAAATTCATATCCATGTGTGCATTCTCCTATCGCAATAGAATGTTGTTATGGTCTTCGAGAGACTGAATGGCAGCACTTTTTTGTTCGTCTGTAATGGCATCTGGCCATAGCAGTTCAGAAGCTTTTACAGTGCATAAGCGTGCTGTCATCACGGCACGTTGATCTGCTTCAGAGGCATCAACAGTGGCAAAAGAAATCCTCGCAGGGATTTGACTGCCATCTGCTGCTGCTGGATTAAGGGGGGTATATTTTTGTGATGCTGTAATTTTCCCCATGACAGTTCCCGCTTCAATGAATGCTCCTGATGCAAACACCACTTCTTCATTTGACATATCGGGGTCGTAGGGTCCAAGATAAGCGCCATTGCGTACGTCGTCATAAATAATATTCGTCATTTCACTGCCCTCCAAGCTGCTTCCCATTTTGCATGAATCTTTGCCTTGCTCGTCCCATCACTATGAGGGGTATAAGGCGAGACTTTTAAAGACGCGCTTTGAGAGCTAGCAGCCGTCAACACACACTGGCGTGCTTTCTCGATACTCATACCGTTTTGAATAGCTTTTGCTGCGTCAAAAGAAACGCCTAAGTGCTTTGCTTGCCTTTCAAGGGTTGTTAGTGCTTTTGCGCGCTTTCTTTCTTTTTCAAGAGCAGCTTTTATGTTTTCCTGCTTGTCCTCATTGTCTTCATCTTCATCTTCGTTTTCTTCGTCGTCAAAGATTTCGGCGTTTTTGTCGATGTCACTATCGTCTTCGTCCTCTTCCTCGTCATTGATGATGTCGACGATCTTTTCGTCATCCTCTTCTTCAGCGCGGTATTGTGTGCGTGCCATGTGTT
Organism: Bartonella sp. AP72JLCBS; assembly: GCF_042195705.1. Lineage (NCBI taxonomy): Bacteria > Pseudomonadati > Pseudomonadota > Alphaproteobacteria > Hyphomicrobiales > Bartonellaceae > Bartonella > Bartonella sp. AP72JLCBS. The sequence goes on from NZ_JBHIOU010000009.1 coordinate 59,602, forward strand.
TTGTCCTTCTTTTTCTGTTGATGTTGGGTTTTGTGATATGGAATCCGTTAAAGCTTCCAACGCTTGCGCAAGAGTGCCCTGCGCATCTGCTAATCCAAGCGTGATCGCTTGGGTGCCTATAAAAGTTTCTGCTTTTGTGTCACGAATTGCAGCAGCATTTAAGCGTCTGTTTTGCGCCACCAAATCGACAAACATCTCGTAGAGCAGGGCGCAATCGGCTTGCATTTTTATCTGTGCTGTATCGCTCAAGGGTTCATGAGGGTTGCCATGGGTTTTGTGATCACCTTCAAAGACAAAGGTCCATTTATGCCCGTGTTTTTCATCTGCACGGGACTGGTCAAGATGGGCACAAACAACTCCAATCGAGCCCACAACCCCTGTACGAGCTACCCATATTTGAGAAGCCGCACAAGCAATGGCATAAGCTGCAGAACAGGCAAACTCATTGGCATGTGCCCAAATGGGCTTGTCGTATTGTTTTGAGAGTGTTTGAAACTCTTCAACCAAATCAAACACACCACCGGCTTCTCCACCGCCGCTGTCAATATCAAATAAAACAGCGCGAACATCATGTTGTGCAATGGCTTCACGAAAAGAAGCGCTTAAACCTTCATAAGAGGTTAGCCCCGATAAAGCCCCAAGCCATGCACCACGGCGCACAAGCGTGCCATGAACTGGTAGGATAGCAACATTGTTTTGTACTACATAAGTTTCAGGGGGTCTTAAAGCTTCTGTATTCTCTTGCGAATAAGCTTCAATGGGAAACTTTTCTCCCTCAAAAAGGCGTGGTGCAAGAGCATTCAAAATGATATCAAGCTTTGTCGAGGCAAGCATATGAGGAACCCCAAAAAGCCGTGATGCCAAAAACGGCATGTCGAGATTATTCACCATTTTTATGTGCCTCACTGCCTTGGTTACTTTCAGAAGTCTCAGAAGGGTCTGAATCTGCGGTATCAATCACTTGATTGCTACCAGAGGGCGCTGCCATATCCGTGTCAAAAGATAAGCCGCGCGCACGAGCGTCTGTGTGCTCTTCTTGCAGTTCGGCATGAATGCTGTCGATATCAAAGCCACGCTCGGCAAGTGCCATGCGTCGTGTTTTCAAGCCTGCACGGATTTCTTCTTTTTCCGCTGAGATATCCTTGTTTGGATCAATCATTTCAAGCGGGGGTGCAAAGCTTTCACATTGAAGCCATGGCAAGGAATTTTCTTCCCACCCTGGCAAATTGACACATCCAGAAAGCACTGCCATTTCAACAAAACGCTCCCAAACAATGCGGTTAAACTGAAAGGCAATAATATGTTCACGCCATTGTTTGACGTGCCGTCTAAACTGAATGATAGAGGTACGCACATTAGAAAAATTCCCCCGCGTAACGTCTCCAGTCACAACGGCATAAGGCATATTAAGTGCTGCACAAATTTTCAAGATATTGCGAAATTGAAAAGCCTCGTAAGAACCACCAACCTCAACAGGGGTTGAAAATGTAATTTGTTTTTCGCCATCGACCACGTTAACTGAGCCAGGGTAAATTGGATGCTCTTCGGGTACCTCTTCAATCTTCTTTTCTACCTTCTGTTCAATTTTCGTTTTTTCACGATTATCCTCTAACTCTGCCTCATGAGATTCCTTCCCTGTAATAAACACCGCAAAAAGAGCCGCTGTTTTTTTTCGTTCAAGCTCTGCATCATCATAGGATTCGAGTTGAAAGATCTTTGTCATAGCGCGCGTTATTTTGGGAGAACCGCGCAATTGTCCGGCAATACGGCGCTCTTTGATGTGAAGGACCATTTCAGCAGGGACGCGCACGCGCTCTTGGCTCTCAAATGCCATATTTGCAGGGACATCATCATAGGGGTGATGTTCCCAGAAATGATAAGCAACGCGCTTACCACTGGCGTTAAATTCAATCCCCATACGAATGTAATTGCCTTCAATCTCAGCAGGTCCATTGTAGGTAAGGTCTAGCATTTCGGTTGGATAAACTTGCAATTGAAGAGGCACGCCAGAGCGCCCGTAGAGGTCAACATAATGCAATCTTACAAAGCACTCTCCGGTTAAAAAGACCTCTCGTGCAATGGTTGCTTGCAGCCCATAAAAGCTGGTATCTTCATCATAATCGGCTTCATCAACCCATTGCCACCATAAGTCTAAAAGCTTTTTCTTTTCTTCTTGAAAGCCTTCAATACGAGGATAAGGTTTAATCCCATCACTTACAGCCGCAGAGACCCATTCCTCCGTTGCAGACCCATAAAGAGATTCATTGTCATAAAGCCATCTTGAACGGGCAACAATGGTATCACCGCATTCCTCAATGGCTTTATTGATATGTTTTTTGGCGGGGTCAAAACCACCCATGCGACGGCTTTTACTTGCCGCTTCAAAATGGGGATTGTGTTGACGAGAAATTGTAAAAAAGCCCGTGAGTTTATTGATAAAGCCAGCCATTAATAGCCTCGTGATATATTAAAATAGAAAACGCGTGAACGCTTGCGCCCTTCAAGGTTGGCTATTTGTGTGTTCAGCATCTCAAGCGCTCTGCGCAGTTCCTCAACAGAGCGGTTGCTTACTTGCTTATCGCCATGGCGTACCGATTGTGCACCTGAATAAAGAGCCTCTTCAATTTGTTCACGCCGCCTTTTTAAGTTTTCAAGTCTTTCAATTTTACTGTTAATTGGTTCTAAAGTTTCACCCACAAATTACCTCCAATCCCCTCGCATATAAGGATTCATCATTGTTCTGAATGGCTTCTTTTGAGGCTGTGCTGTCTGAGATCTTCTTGGAGAAGGAGAGGGCACATGTTCTGATGTTGGCTGTTCTAAAGCGCCTTCAATTTTAAGTTTTTCCAGACGCTCTTCTAAGATATCGACTTCTCGATTAAGGTTTATTCCTGCCGAAATCAGACCTTGTAAAGCAGCATAAGCATAGACCCTACAGTCCAAGGCTTCGTTTCTTGCCTTTTCACTTTTTTGCCATTCAATACGCTTGAAGCCTTTAAAATATTTGATGACTTTTCTTTCAGCGGTCAGTTGGTCAAAATATTCTCGATCAAGGCTTTTGTGAAAGTGTGTTGCACCAGCCCCCGATGCTTCAGAACCGGATTTTTTAAACCGTGCTGTGATAATATCTTTTGCTGCATCAACCCCAACAATATAGAGATTAATCTGTCCTTTATTGTTTTTGCTTGGTCGGCGTGGCCAGACCGCACGCCATCCCGCTTGTCCCTTAATCCCCCAGATACGTCGTCCCTCACGCGGGCGCACATAATTATAAACCGCTTGTGTGTGTCCACCACCGGTATCAATACAAGCAGCCGTTATCTTGATGCCATCTTTATAGCCTGGATGTGGCCAGCGTCTTGTAAGGTATTCATCCAGCTGGTCCCAGACTTCAAAAGAAGAGGGATCACCAAGGATGATCTGATAATCAATATGCCAACTTTCTTCACTACGCCCCCATCCCACCACTTCAAGTTCTAAGCGGTCATTTTGCACATCAATACCCGCTGTTAACAACACGGCTTGTTCTGGTACCAAAGGATAATCTTCGCGTTTTGCATAGAGGCTATCAGGATCAACAACTTCGCCTGTTCTGTCTTCCCATGGCTCTCCAAGCACTGTGTTGACAAAAGGCTGCAAAAGTGCCGGATCATCCTTGGCATCTAAAAACTCTCTTGCGCATTCCCCCCAAGTAAGCCAAGGTGAATAGAGTGCCGAAATATGGTAAGAACGCAAATTCGGTCTGCTTGATTCACTGGTTGGTACCCAACATGCTCCTCGTTCTTCACACATGAGATCTGTTTTTCGGTGCTCAGCATGTTCATGACCACAATGCGCACAAACAAAAACAGCTTTTTCGGGAACCCCTTTCGGCCATTTGATTTGTGACCAAACAATCGGCTGTAGAACACCACATGCATCACAAGGCACGTTGTAATATCGCTGGTCTCCTAGTACAAAATCTTTGGCAATACGGCTTGTGTCACGGTGGGTGGGTGTGGACAATTTAAAGATCTTTCGTTGTACAAAGGTTGATGTGCGCTTTTCGGCAATCATCACCGGATCACCTTCGTTATCGACACTGAGAGGATAGGCATCCACCTCATCTAAAATCAGATAACGAATAGGCATGGAACGCAAACCAGCAGCACTGTTGGCTCCTGTAAGCATCAATGCCCCACCATCAAACTCTTTCGAAAACATGGTATTCCCGCTGTCGCGTGCCCGCGCTGGGGCAATGCGTTCGCTTAAAGCAGGGCTTGCCATAATCATAGGATCAAGCCGCGTCTTTGAAAGCTTTTTGGCTGTCTCAACCGTTGGCATGACATAAAGGGCAGGTCCCGGACTATAATGAATAGCATAACCGCAGAAATTTAATCCTGCCTCTGACATGCCAACTTGCGCCCCTTTCATGACAATAGTTGTTTCAATTGGTTTGTGAGAGGAAAGGTTATCCATGATTTCACGCAAATAGGGGGTCCGCTTTGTTCTCCACAATCCAGGTTCAGCACTTGCTACCGTGCTAAGGTATCTATTCTTATCCGCCCATTGCGAAACCGTGTACGGTGGGTCGGGTTGTCGTGCGTTATTGGCATTAGCGAAAAATTCTTCGACTGCATTGTCATCCATTATTCGTTTCTTGCAAGTTCTCTAACTCTGGAGAATGAGGATCATGAAAAGGCACTGGAATATTAACCGCCTCAAGTAAAGCGGTTCTCATGTAATAATCAATAGCACCAATAAGGCTGGCTGCATCACATCCAACTTGTGCAGCAATGCTTGCACCAAAACGATGCGGAAAATTCAACATAGCGTCACGGTGTGCTCTTCCAAACTCACGGGCTGCTCTCTTGACTTCTTCACGGTCAACGGTTGTTTCGCGTAAGCGTTCAAGGGCAATCTTTTCGCTTTCAAGCGCAACTTGCATTCGCTCCAGTTTTATCTTGTATTCATTAGCGCCCTCTGTGGAGGCTTGTTTGATCTTTGTCCGCGGTTGACCATCAGGCGCTAAAAATGGAGCAGGGCGCTTTGTTGGATTCTCATTCCAGATGCTTGTGGCAAGGGCTTCATTGACAGAACCATCTTCAAAAAGAGCCTTATCAAATTTCCCTGTCTTAAATCGAGAAACCACCGCATTATGTGAAACACCTATCTTTTTTGCAAACGCACGAACCGATAGACCCTTACGCGTTTTCTTATTCATAGTTGCTCCTTGCTTTTTCTCTGCCATAAGAAGTAAGAGTTTACGGTGTTACGAATGATTGACAATCGGGTATAATTCGGTATATATTCCGGTATGAAAACAGATACACTCCAAATTACACAAGAATTGTTGGCTCTCATTGCTGAAATTGATGAGTTCAAAGGGGCATGGCGCGCCCTTGGTACTCTTGCACCTGAGCGATTGAACGCTCTTCGTCATATTGCTACTGTTGAAAGTATTGGATCTTCCACACGCATTGAAGGGAGTAAGTTAACAGACCGCGAAATCGAACAGCTTTTGGTAAATTTAGAAATTAAACGTTTCAAGAGTCGTGATGAACAAGAAGTTATCGGTTATGCCAAGGTTATGGAAACAATCTTTCAATCTTGGAGTGATATTTCTATTACTGAAAATCATATTAAACAACTTCATCGTGATCTTTTGTGTAATAGTGAGAAAGATCAACGACATCGAGGTGAATATAAGACTTTACGCAATGATGTAGCAGCATTTAATTCTCAAGGGAAAATGGTTGGCATTGTTTTTGAAACAGCTACACCATTTGATACACCATACCGAATGCAAGAGCTTATTACTTGGTTCAATAAAACCAATGAATTAAAGGATCTTCATCCTTTACTTACGATTGGTATTTTTAATGTAACATTTTTAGCTATTCATCCTTTTCAAGATGGAAATGGACGTTTAAGCCGTATCTTAACCACCCTTCTTTTGTTACAAAAAGGTTATGTTTATGTACCATATTCATCACTTGAAAGCATTATTGAGAATAATAAAGAAAGCTATTACTTAGCTTTAAATCAAACTCAAAAAACAATTTATACTAAAACACCCAATTGGGAGCCTTGGATACTCTTTTTTTTACGTGCTCTACAAAAACAAAAACGCCAATTAGAAATAAAAATAGAGAGTGAAAAAAATGCTCTTTTTTCCTTATCTGAATTGGCTCTTAATATTCTTGATTATGTGCGTAATCACGGACGTGTTACAACCCGCGATATGGTGCGTGAGGTTGGTGCAAGCGCTAATACACTTAAAGTAACTTTTACATCATTAGTTGAAAAAGGTCTTTTGATACGTCATGGTGGTGGACGATCAACTTGGTATAGTGCACCTTAATTTTATTACCTTCTTAACCACCTCCCCATTGTTGAGAACGGGGAGGGGAGTTCTATTTTTTTAATTAAGCAACCTTTTTAATGGGGCTCTCCAAATTTGGTTCGTAAGCTTTTAACAAAGGCTCCATAATCGGGGGAGGTTTTAAGGTTCCAAAATTTGTAATCATTGCCAAAATTCTGAGTGCATTTGGTGATTCATCTTGAAGTTTTAAAATCAAAGCTTTTTCTATTGCATCCATGGTCTCAATGAGAGCATTAAAAGCCTTATCTTCGACATCATCACGATCAGAAAATTGAAACAAAGCCATCCATAAATCACATAAAAAGTCGATACTGGTGTTCATTGTACACCTCCATGGATTTGTTCTCTCAAACATGCCAATCCTTTTGGTGTGATTTTTGTTGAAGGGAGCACCTTTTCTGTACCATCCGGTCTTTGAATGGTGATAGCAGGACAGTCCATGAATCCTTTCTTGATCTTATCCTGATAAGGTAACAGCGGCGCCTCTGGAGCCCGTTGATACACCCAATCATGTTTACGCAAGTAATCAGTTAAATCCTTTGGTCTTACTTCCAACATCTTTGCTGCTTCAATAAGACCGAATAAACCATCAGAGCGCTTTAAGCCATCCAAAGCTTTTGCTTTTGGTGTCAATTCTGCAATCACATGATCTTTATGTTCTATTTGGCTTTGTAGATGATTCAAAACACCAAGCAATGCTTCCGGTTTGGAATAGTCAACTTGTGATGCAGTTATCTGTGGTGTTGCTACTTGCTTCAAAAGCCGTTCACATTTGATAAAGTATAAACGAGCTTCTCTACCTTTCTTATTGTTCTCAAGCATAGAAAGCTCTTTTGCTACATTTAGTGTAAGATAATATTCTTTTAACACTACATTTTGACGTTCGCCAGTTTTGGCGAGCGTTAAAATATAATCTATTCCCTCTTCTAAATTTTATTTGATAATACGGTCTTTAATCCAATTGGAAAAGTCTCGTTTTGCCTCTAAGAATGCGTGCAGATTACGTGCATTTACTGTTTGAACAATTTCCTGTCCAACAGTTTGTTCCGATATCGGAATAAGAGTGTTCATTGTGAACTCCTTATGGTTAAATGTTTTCATTGACACCTTAGAAAGGTATCGGGCGCTGAAAACACGGCCATAAGTCCGTCGTTATGCTTTCCCCCGAAAGGGTATTTTATGGCATAACCACACCCGACAAGACCAGTATACGCCATACGCATATAATGAGTCAAAGCCTTCAATGTACGGAAAAAGATTGTATCGGCAATCCATCCGCTTATGGTTTTAAGGTGTTTTCAGGCACCTGATTCGAAGATACCTATTACTGTAGAATTGTCAAGTAATAAAAATTACTTTTTGCTAAGAAAACGTTTCACATACTGTACAGTGTACATATTGAAATCATTATTTATCAATGAGTTAAATGTACAATGTACAGTCAAATTGAAAATTCTGTCGCTAGCGATAGTTTGCGCTCGTCCGCCCCGCAACGAAGCCAACCCGCTGGGAAGTACCTTTTGCATTGATTTTATTGTATTTTTTCTGGAAAAAGCGAAGCATTATCGATAATCTCCTTTGAATTAATATCCTCCCCACTTTGCAAGCAGGGAAGATGAGATCATATTTTAAATTTAAGCGGCTTTCGTAACAGATTTTGCTAGAACCTGTTTTGCTTCCTTAATGAGAGCTTTGTATTTTCTGTTCTCTTCATCTACTCTGAAGGCATCAAGAAGACGCATATGAATAGGACCTAAAAGATATAAAACTTTTTCGCCAGCGTTCATACCTTCCCAATAACTTGGCAAATCAAAGCGCGTATCACGATCATAATCAACAGCTTGGTTTTTTAGTTTCTTTTCACACTCAATAAAGTAACGGCGTGCTTGACGTCCTTTCTCATTACGTTCCACCATTGAGAGCTCTTTCGCCATGTCTAAAGTGATGTGGTATTCTGTACTTGGACGACCGCCTTTAGGTTTTACTAAATTTTTAGTAAAACTCACAACGCCTTGATTTTCCTGAAAGGTATTAGGTTTTACTCTTTTTTGAGTAAAACTCACAAAGTCCTGATTTTTTTGAAAAGAATATTCTTCAATCCGTCGTGAAATCCAATCGTTGAAGCGTATATTAACTTCTAAAAACGTATGCAACTCGCGTGCGTTAACAGTTTGAACAGTTTCTTGTCCAATGATTTGTTCTTTAATTTCTATGAGAGTGTTCATAGTGAACTCCTAGTTGTTAGAGGTTTGTTAATGACACTCTAAAAAAGAGTGCCGGGTGCTAACAAACACGGCAACTAGCCCGTCGTTATGCTTTCCCCGTGAAGGTATTTTATAGCATAACCACACCCGACGAAATCATTATATGCGTCTAACATACAATGAGTCAAAGCTTTTAATATGCGGAAAATTAGTTATTTCGGTAACCAATCCGCTAGTTGTTTTAAGGTGTTTGTTAGGCACCTGATTTAACGATATACGTTTTCCGTGAATCTTGTCAAGAAAGAAAATCTCAGTGTATAGCAAACATAGCTTGAGAACATGATCTAGCCTTTTTTATTAGCAGCGTATTCTTGACGAGAAAGTTGTCTCTGTATGTTTTTGGTTAATCTTTCATTGGCATATTGTGCAATAGCACTTGCAATCTCTGGCTTGGACATCACTTTAGCAATTGAAGGTCCTTCTTGTTTTGCAATGGGAAATTTATCTCCATCCGCTCTTTGAAATACATTACCATTCAGCTTTTTTAATTCAACACGCTTTGGAAAACTGCCTCCCTTGATAAAACCATGGGGTAAGATTTCTTTCTTTCCAAACAGTGTGTAAGTTACGCCGCGTTTTGTTTCGTTTACTTTAAAAAATTTAAGAGGTATTGGTGTTCCAGAACCAATGATATCTGTCTCAAGAAACCTTGCTGTCGCCTTTTCTTTAATATAAACGCCTCTTCTTATACGCTTTATTTGGGCTGATGAGATGTCAGCAACTTGCTTTTCAGTAAAGCGTTCAACTTGTTTTGCTGCAGTGTTTAGAGCATTACGCACAGCCCAATTAAGGCGAGGGGCTTGAAGGCTTGTGAAGGTATCTTTTGCCTGTTGAAGATACCATTTTTGGTGGATAATTAATTTCAACTTCTAAGCCTTTTTTGGGGTAGATGTTGATGGCTTGGAAGCTTTAGGTGTTTTGGGTTGTTCGAGTGGAATTTCCTCGGCTGCTGATTCAGTTGATGTTTGTACGGCTTCTTGTTCTATCTGCTTAATGTGTTCAATTGTCTTGTCGGGTTTTATTTTTGTTTGAACATCAACAAAAGGTTTAGCAGCATTTGCACGCTTGAGACGTGCGTAGACTTGATTGGAAACTTCAACAAATGGATTATTGGGTGTTGATGGTTCAAAGCGAACAGTGCTTTTATTGTCTCCAACAACACACATTGGCTTAGTGATGACAGTTTTCATCATTGCTCCTTTTGAGTCATAATTAATGACATCATTAGTCAATTATTGATTTTTATTCTGTGAAAAATTGATTAGCCAGAATTAGCAAGAAAACAGGGCTTTCTAGCCACGCTTCAAGTTCACATTTTACTGAATTTTTGGGGATATTTTTGAATTTTAGACGCAATACGACTAGTGCAGTATCGTCATTAAATGCAATTTTTTACACCATGCCAACAAAAAATCTATATTTTTTATTTTAAAATAGAATATATAAAATTTTCTAAAACATTTTAGATTTTATAAATTATTGTGAAATTATTATAGGAGGGAAAGGCAATGACAGGTCCAGAAATATTAGATGCCATGTATATAATATCAATGATAGTTATATCCCTCTTAACTATAGCGTTTTGTTTGCCTGCTGCCTTTTGATTTTCATTAATAGTTTGCGGATCATATGCAATTACACGCTTTTGTAAAAAAATCGAGAGTGAGAAATTTTTCCAGATTGATGAGCTAAATATTAAGCTCGTGACGGGCTGCTGTTGCCAAAAAAGCAGATCTTGTTAAACCTCTCTTTTGTGCACAATTATCAATTGCACGTAAAAGCCCTCGTTCAATTGATATATTTGTGCGTATGACTTCTGAATCATTTTCAATAAAAGGAACTTGTATTAAAAAAGCTCCTTCTGACAAAGCTGTTTTGACAGATTTCCGTTGTATGACTTCTTCAAATTTTGAAGGAATAGGCACTCTATCTATATCTTCACAATAAAGTTGGAGTGCTTCTGTTGCATTTGCGATTAAATTTTCTTCCTCATCAGCAGCAGAAAAAAGTCCCTCAAAATCAGGAAACTGAACACCAAAAGCAGATTCTTCATCTTTATGAACAAGAGCAAAAAATCTTTTCATTCTTCTTCTCCTTCTTTTAACCAGCCTGCTTGTTGTGCGATAGAACGTGCTGTACCAATCGGAAGATTTTTTTTAGGATGTGGAACGATAACAACCTTATCATCTTTTTTAAATTTATGATGAGAACCTTTCACTTTGATAAGTTCAAAGCCATCACGCTTTAATTTTGCAATGATTTTTCGGCTATCTTGTTCCATTACCTAAACTCATAATGTGTAAATATATACACATTTTAATGATTTTTCATCTGATGTCAATTCTTTTTTAATGGCTAAAATGCTTATGAAGCGCATTAAGAACAATACGCAAAGAGCTAACAAGATGTGTTAACGATTGATCTTCTATAACAAGATATTGTAATGCAGCGTAAAGATTATACTGTCTATAGAGGTGTTGTGTTTCTTTGATAACCTCTTTCGTCTCTTCATAACAATGAGTTGCTCTTTCAATCCACCGTTTTTGTGCCTCCTCATTTGATGAAGGAGTAAAGTTATCATAAATTGCATTAGGCAATTCTTTTGCACATAGATAATTGTTTTTCACTTCAAGATATTTTTGTGCAGCATCATATTGGTCTTGATTGATTTCACCTTGCAAATAAAACCGCCCAATATAGGTACCGGAAAGCGGATTTTTAGCCTCTTCTATGGTTAAACAGAAGCGTTTGGCACGCATTTCAATTGCCAATTTATCCATGGGTTCATGCGGTGTTTTTGCTCGTGAGATGCGTCCATTTGGTTCTCTGATACATCCTTTAATCCGTGGACGACCGCGTTTTGCACGTTTTTTTCTTTTTGCCATATTTTATCAATCAAAATGGTATGCTGTCATTAAGAGATGCACTATGATCAGCAGCACCTGAAGCGATAGCATAATTTTGAGAAGTAACGGAAGAAGGGGCAGATTGCTCTTTCTTTACATCAAGCAAATACAACTCGCCTTTGAATTGTGGTAAAATAATCTCTGTTGTGTAACGGTCATGCCCATTTTTATCTTGCCATTTGCGTGTCTGTAATTTGCCTTCTACGTAAACCTTTGAACCTTTGTTGAGGTATTGAAGTGCAATTTTTGCCAAATGTGGATTAAAAATCACCACGGAGTGCCATTCAGTTTTCTCTACTTTTTGATGAGTATTTTTATCCGTATAGCTTTCAGAAGTTGCCATACGATAATTGACTACTTCTGTTCCAGAATTCATTGTTTTGCTTTCGGGGTTAGCACCAAGGCGTCCGATTAATGTCACTTTATTTAGCATGTTTTTTACCTTAAATTTGTATTTAAATATGTAAAAAATCTTAGCGTAATTTTATTATTTTTTCAATTATTTCAATGATATATTATTAATTATTAACATATAAAATTATGTTTAATATGCTCTTTGATAAATAATCAATTGACATAAATGCATGGTGTATAGTATCAAGTATCAAGAGGGTATATATGGCAATCGTTAGTTTTAAGCATAAAGGGTTGAAATTATTCTTTGAAAGAGGAGTCTGCAAAGGCATACAACCCGCGCATGCTAAAAAATTAGCAAACATTTTAGTAATTTTAGATACAATATCCGCGCCTGAACAAGTTACTCTTAAATCGTATCGTCTACATGCGCTTACGGGCGATTTAAAAGGTTACTGGTCAATGCGTGTCAATGGAAATTGGCGTGTTACTTTTCGTTTCATTGGGACAGACGTTGAACTGGTTGATTATCAAGATTACCATTGAGTTTTGAGGTGTTATTATGATGTACAATCCTCCACACCCTGGCGGCATTTTGAAAGAAGAATTGCTTGATGAATTAGGATTAACAGTAACAGAAGCTGCAAATCGTCTTGGTGTTGCACGTTTAACTTTATCCCGCGTCTTAAACTGCCATGCGGCGATTAGCATTAATTTAGCTTTACGGTTAGAAAAAGCGGGTTTAAATGATGCGGAATTCTGGCTTAAATTGCAACAAAAGCATGATTTGTGGCAAGCTCGGCATAACAGCCCAATCCCACATATTTCACCTTTAGAGCAAGTAGGGCATCTTTAGAAATACTTAGCCCATCTTTCTTCACACCTAGAAGTCATGTTCTTTAAAATCAAGCAACTTCTGATAGTTTTTTTACGCCTTTATTGATCTCATCTATAAGAGGTTCGTAATTGAGAACGCTTTTCGGAATAGTACCCCCCATAAACCCATGCTTTTACTTGCGCTTTGGTACTAAAATCCGCATTCTTAGGTGTTTTGTAATACTGACCACCATCAAACTTTTCACATTCTTTTGTGCCATCTTCATATTCGTAGAGGTTGTAAAAATACTCCTCTGCTCCGTCCCCCCAAGGAACATAACCAACAGCTGTTGCAACAAACTCTTTTTGCATTGGTTGTTTACGTTTTTTTAAGAACAGGTCTTTTAATATTCTCATGTTTTTAGTCCATAATTTTACCAATTGGTCTATTTACCTTAAATTTGACCGTACAGGGCGCTTTATATTACAGATATTTTTTCATCGTAAAATCTTTAAATCGCTTTATGCGGTGCCTTTTTGTCGATTTAAATGCATGTCTAATCGTAAAATGATCAGCACTTTTCACTATTTTGCTGTGAACCAAAGCGTTTCATTATCCCACCAATGCCATTTAAAGTCTCTTCAAGCTCTTGCTTATGAACAAGCGTTATAGGCGTTGAATGCTCTTTCGCTGCTTGTTCTTTCAACTCCTTTTCACGGAATCTCAAAACAGCATTGCGTACAAAATTGACTTTTCTCAAAAGATCGTTTTCCAAATCACGACACAACCTGACAAGTTCTCGTGTGCTCGGAAAAAACGTATCGGATAAACAATTTATTTCATCACATAAAATCCGTTTGACCACTGTCATCAGTGACCATGCAGAGACATTTTCCAAAACCATTCCATAGGTCAACGCCATTCCCTCATGGTCTGATTGTTGTGCTATTTTCAAACCACACGACAGCATGCGAATAGCTTTTGCTATATCCTCTTTACCTGCTTTCACTGCGAAGAGCTCTTGCAATTGATCACCAGTCTCTAAAGCAATCGATTCCTGCTGTTTCGTTAATTAGCTGCCATCCTTCAAAACAAACGGACCGCTCGGAGGTATCATCGCATGAATGTGTTTCAAAATACCCTCGATTTCCGATATCAAGGAGACTGTCTGCGATACGTTCCCCAATGCTTTTTTGCTTTTGAGTGTAATTTCCATTGTTTCCACCATTGTTGTTCTTGTTTTTGGTTTTTTCTAAACCCTCGATAGCCCTGCGTATCCAGTTACGCCATGTTGCTTGCCAATCGATTTTGGTTGCATTTGCTCCGGCTTTTGAATGCCAATAATCTCGAAACTTTGCAATTTCGACTTTGACGCGCTCTGGAGGCAAGCCCTCTGCAATGGCAAAATCGTAATCCGGTTCAAAATCCGTAGGCAATCGACAACCGCGATTAGCTTGCGCTCGTTTTGCTTTTTTGGGAACGTTCTCTTGCTCGTGAATGGGAGGTTGGTTTTCTACACCCGTTGTGATTTGCTCTGATGTGGTCTCAACAGCAGCACCCTCTGTTGGCTTGTCAACCAAATCGATTGTTTCTAAACTTTCAGAACCAATTTCTTTTTTTGCTAAAACGTTAGTTTTAGTTTTTTTATATATATTCTTATTCTGGTTCTTTATAGCTTGATTTTGCTTAGCGTTTGCTTCAGCAAAAAAAACGTTTTGCTTGTCATTTGCTTCAGCAAAATTATTAACATGTTGTTTTGTATTATTTTTTGCTTGTGCACCTTTTTTACCAGCCTCACTACGAACTTGCGATATGTGCTCTTTTTTATCAGCAAAATCGTTCAGCTCTTCTTCAACGCGCGTATTCCACAATCCATTATCTGTCTCAACAAGTTTATCATTCCTCATTAAGTATTCGACAATAGCTGCAAATTTTTTCTGCGAACAATTGCAAGCACGTGCAAGCGTTTCAAAATCTTCTTTAATTGGTGCTTTTTTATCGTACATGCGAACGAGAAGCGTCATATAAGCGCCCCTTTGCTCTAACGTCATTCCATCTGTACCACTTATCCAGTCATACAAATGGAATCTTATCCATGGCATTGCATTAGATATGCGCGCCCCCTTCTTTCTTTAAATATAAATTAGTGATCATAATCCCCCCTTAAGGCTCTACGTATTTATATGTGTGCTATGACAGAGCGCGTTGTGATTGCTTGTCTTGAAAAAATGTTTTTGAAAAAGTATCCTCCCAGCGATTCTAAAAAAGTGGGGAGGGGAAAGATGCAAGAATGGATAAAGATATTTCTTACAGGTTTTGTGTCATTTGCTGTGTCGCTTTCTGTAGCGCTTATTTTAAGAAATAAAGACCGTAAAGAAGCAACCAAAATCCGCAAAGATGATTTAGAAAAAGCTGCAAAGAAACGAGAAGAAGATAGGGAATGGATAAGCAAGCAATTTGCAGAAAGCCAAGAACAGACGACAGCCCTTAAAGAGCAAGCGATATCGACAAAAGATCTTGCCAAATGGTCAGAGGAACATATTAAAATTTTGTTAGATAACAAAAGAGTAGAGGATTTAGGAACGCCACCTTCCATATATACAACTGGACCCCATTTGCCAACAAAAGGCAAGTGGACGCTTCTTTGTTTAAAGATAAAAAACAATGCACAAACTGTCATCCACGTTTTAAATATAAAGCTAAAAGATGGTTCTCGCTTTATTCTTGGATATGGCATTAGATACAAATCGGGAACAAGATTGCGGCAAATGCAATCACAATATGTTAATCCTGATGCCAGACCAACGTCACACACAATATCATCCGGATACTGTGAGAAAGCAAAGGATTTTCGAACGGGACAAGAAATCGATGTTAATATTTCTATAGCTCCCTCAGAAGATAAGTACACAGGAATCCTTATTTTTGTAGCAGCGCGTGAAGAAGATATAAAAGCCCAAGTTACTTTAATCATTACTCATACATCCCCATTGAAACCAGAAACAACAATGACTGTAACGACACAAACCGACCTCATAGACTTTAAAAAATTGCATTAACTCACTTAGGCAAACATTTTTATGCTATGATTTATTAATTTGATTTCTTTTTTTGATAACTTCATCCCTTAAGAGATCAAGCTTATCTTTGACTAAGATCATAAACAAGATCAGCTCATTTAAGCGATAAAAAGATAACAACTCTTGAGAAAAATAATTATCAAACCAAGTTGTAAAAGCTTGCGTAAACGCAGATGAAAACCATTGATTAAAATCATCGTACGGCAATAACGGAAAATAATTTCTATCATCACGCGCAAAGATACTATACAGCATATAGACAAAATAACCTGTCGATGAGGGATCTATTCTTGTTTCAAAAGATGCATCTTGAGTCGAACGGACACCATAATATATGGTTGCCTCTCCAATATTATTAACAAGATCAATCAACTGGACTTTGCTTATAGTGATCTGTGGGACATCTATCATCTCTGATCTTTCTTCTTTAAGAGTGTGAAGGGTGCTGTTGCTGTTTATTATTATCTGTGAGAGAAGTAGTAAAAGCAGGCATAGGGCTAGAACTATCCTTCAACTTTTGCAGCTTGAGATAATTTATTACGGAGATAGATCCTCTTTTTTCCCACTTGCAAACAGCTGCTTGAGTTACACCAAGCATTTTCGCCATTTCTGATTGTGTCCAATTAAATTTGCCCCGTATTGACTTAGTCAAATTCTTAAAATCTTCTCGTTGATCCATTTACAAGCTCCAATTACAGCTTTGTCTTATTTTATTCATATAATTATAGTTATATAAAGTCAATGAAAAATATCTTTATCAACGATAAAAAAATAAGGTAAGCAGAAGTATGAGTAATAAATCTAATATCATAAGCACATTAAAAAAGATTTTGACCGAGTTTAACTTAACGCAAGAAGATGTAGCCAGACGGCTAAACGTAACACAAGCTTCAGTGTCTAAGTGGTTAAAAGATTCTGATCCACGCGGCTCTAATCGAGATGCCATTTTAGAATTATATAAAGAACTAAAAGGGGATAATCACTTCACAACTTTTGTTCCTCTTATGGGGTATATTGGAGCAGGAACACAGATAGATCCAAGTTTTGAACAAATCCCTGAAGATGGTCTTGAACAAGTAGAAATTCCTTTTGCTTTACCTGATGATATGGTTGCTTTTGAAGTTAAAGGAGATTCTATGATTCCAGCCTATAAAGATGGAGATATGGTTATCGTAAGACGGCGCCAAATTAAAACAATAGAATCTTTTTTTGGCAAAGAAGCCGTTATTTTAACACATGATAATAAAAGATATATAAAGCAGATTAGCAGGGGAATGAATGGTGAAATAGATCTGCTTTCTTGGAATGCCTTACCTATTAAGAATGTTAAAATTGTGTGGGTTGGAGAGATATTTGCTATTTTGCCAATAAGTTCTTACAGCAAGATGATTCGGACTTATCGCTAATTATCCTCCCCTCTTATTCAGCAAGATATTATAATATTTTTTATAAAAAATATAACTTTTTATAATTTTTTTGCTTGCTATTTTATAATTATAGTTATATAAGTAATTATACAAACCACGCACAAACAATCGCCAAGAGGCGTTAGGGAGGAAAAATTATGGATAAGCCAATTCTTATAAATTCTGATGAAATCTTATTAGTTGTCTATGATGATGATCAAAACATTGGTCGGTCGGGACCACTGGATGAAAGCCAAGTTTTAAAAATTATTGATGAGGCAGATGATGCAATCCAAATCTTTCTCATCAATCCTTCTGAGAATAATTGTGAAGATATCTCTGAAGAAATTGCAGAAACATATGTAAAAGAAAATATCGAACATCTCCATGAGGAGAGTAAAGTTCATGACTTTGTACTCGAAAGTGATGCTTACCAAGAACTTTTAGACGAGATCGCAGACGAAAAATATAATGATGAGATTTACGGTACTTACGAACAACAACACCGTTTGCGCCCATGTGATGTGCTTTAAATTCTGAAGGGCGCTTTTAAAAGCGCCTCCCCTTTTCCCATCAATAATTGATTAGAGTAAACTTATGACCACACATGATACTCATATTCATAGTGAAGGATATCTCACGCCTGAAAACGAGGTAGACAACAAAATCGGTTATGTCCAAATGGTCAATGCCCATGTAATGCATAGGTACTTACATTTGAAACAAGATTTTTCCACTTGGTTTAATGATTGTGTTGAAAAGCTTGATCTAAAAGAAGGCATGGATTTTGTTTTTACAAAACAAGAATGGAACAGACAGAAGATTTGTCCAAAATCTGAAATAGAAACAGATAAAACCGATAATCATTACTTCAAAATTCACGCAGCAAGGAAAATTGCTCAAGCAGAACGTCATAGAAACTATGGCAGAATATTATATCAAACCTTGTGTTTTTGTTAATTAAGACAGTGATGATGCAAAACTTTAGGAGTTCATCATGAATACTCTCATAGAGATTAAAGAACAAGCCATTGATAAGGAAATTGTTCAGACAGTAAATGCACGTGATCTGCATGCATTCTTAGAGGCAAAACGTGACTTTTCCAATTGGATTAAGGACCGTATTACCAGATACAATTTTATAGAAGGACAAGATTTTATAAAAACACAAGATTTGCGGTCGCCAAATTTGGCGAGCGCAAAATCTAGGGCTGTTATCGCGATTAACTACTATCTCACACTCGATAGAGCCAAAGAACTTTCTATGCTTGAGAACAATCAGAAAGGGAGAGAAGCCCGTTTATACTTTATCGAATGTGAAAAGCGTGTAAAGCAAGTAGTAACACCACAAATCGACTATTCAAGTCCAAAGGCTATGATTGGCTTTTTGAATTACCTACAAGGTCAAATAGATCAAAAAGACACCATCATTGAAGATTTAACACCAAAAGCCATGGCTCTTGAAAGCTTACAGCGTCATAATGGACTCTTCAGTCTTACAGAAGCCGCTAAAATACTCGAGATGCAACCAAAACAGTTCATTCTCTTCTTACAGAAAAAAGGTTGGGTTTACAGACGAGCAGCAGGTGGAAATTTGCTTCCTTATCAAGACAGAATCCAAAAGCAACTTATGGATTGTCCAACTATCACACTTCAAACCGCAAATGGAATAGAAAAGGTCATTCCTTGCGCAAAAATCACAGCAAAAGGAATTGGTGTGCTGTCTCAAGAGCTTAAAAGACAAAGCATGCATTAAAAGCAACAATTATGGAAAAGAAATACGAACGACTAATCTTATAGTCTCTCTATAAACCGTTTCTAACCACACAAACAACTTTCAACACATGCGTGATTCACGCCACGGGTGAATTGCGCTCCAATGGAGGAAATCAAGATGAGTGAACTAAGTACCACACAAACGGAATTAGTGGAAAAAACGAACGATTGTGAAATCAAACCTACAGCTATGGAGCTTATTTTAGAAAGAGCTTTAGAAAATGATGTCGATCTGGATCGTCTCAAGCGTCTTCTTGAATTGCGAGAACAAGAGATAAAACGACAAGAGCGCCAAAACTTTGTCCGTGATCTTTCTACTATACAAGTGGAATATAAAAATATCGAACAAAATGCCATTAATACACATACTAAAAGCCTCTATACAACGCTTGATAAATATATTGATGCTATTAAAGAACCTCTTGCAAAACATCACTTTGCCTTGTTCTCTCGTATCAAAGACCAGAGTTCAAATGACATAACTGTAGAAATGACTTTAAAGCATATATCGGGCAATGAAATATCAACACAAGGAACATTTCCCATTGATGCTACGGGAAGCAAAAATAACACACAAGCGGTTGGTTCTACTATAAGCTACGCACGTAGATATCTCTTAGGCATGCTTCTTAATGTTGCAAGAAAAGAAGACGATACAGATGGAATAACACTTCTTGCGGGTATCTCTTCTGAACAGATGAATGAAATCAAAGAATTAATTAAAAAAACACAATCTGAAGAAAGTAGGCTTCTCTCTTTCATAGGAGTAAAAAATCTAAAAGATATGTCTTTTAAACAAGCACAAACCGCTTTGTTTTCTTTGAAAAAAAGCAACGAAAGCAAATGAATAAAGCACAACAAGAGCAATTAGATGCACCTATACAAGATATCGAATATGCGCCAACTCAACAAGAAACGGCGGTGTGAAATGGAACAAAGGACAGCAGAGTGGTTTCAAGCGCGCTTGGGTAAAGTCACTGCATCTAATGTCTACAGCGTACTCAGTAAGACAGCTAAAGGCTTGCCTACCAGCAAATATGAAGACTACAAAACGAAACTCATGGCAGAACGCTTAATAGAGGAAATAAGCCAATCTTATACAACACCTGCTATGCAATGGGGCATTGAACATGAAGAGAATGCCTTAAGAGAATATGAATTCATTTATGACGCAGAAGTCACAAGATGCGGGTTTATCCCCCACCCAAAAATGGAAATGGCGGGGGCTAGTCCTGATGGGTTGATTGGAGAGGACGGTTTAATCGAAGTCAAATGTCCACAATCAACCACGCATTTGCGCTTCTTTATGTATGACGAAATCAAGCCTGAATATATCGCACAGATGCAATTCCAAATGGCATGCACTGGACGCAAATGGTGTGATTTCATGAGCTATAATCCAAACTTTGTAGGCAAATCTACTGGTTTGAGAATGAAAATCAAACGCGTCAACCGTGACGAGGAACAAATTGAAAAGATTAATAAAGCGGTCGAAATCTTTTTAGGGGAAATAGAACAAGAGATGCAAAAGATTTTGGCAAAAGCTGCTTAAACCTATGGGGGTGCTCTCTCCTTCTCCTCTTGCTTAAGCACCCCCACCCATTTAATTAACATAAAAAAGAGAAAGGTAATGAGATGATATTTGATGATGGAGATAGATATGTAACGACACGTGAGTGTGCACAGCTTTTTAGTGTATCCACAACAACGATTCGCAATTGGGTGCTTCAGGGGGTGTTTCCGGAGCCATATAAGCTAGGGAGAGCAGTGAGATGGAGAAAAAAAGAGATCTTAGCCTTCACTCCAAAGAAAAATAAGGAGCAAATAAGAACAAATTAGGTAAAATTATATAAACTGTAGAAGGTGGTCTAAAAGGTGGTCTGAAAATGGCTGTTTAAAGAAAAAATCTATATATTTCAATATGCTAAACACAAAAAGTGGTGCCGCATGCCGGATTCGAACCAGCGACCCCATCATTACGAATGATGTGCTCTACCAACTGAGCTAATGCGGCATAGGTTTGTAAGTCAATGAGACAAAACTAATTTGAGGGTAATAGCTAAAAGTACGTATAAAAGCAAGAATGCATTTTTTCAATAATTTATACATATGATAATAATTTGAAGGAGAAGTATGTAAAAGTCAGAGGAAAGTATTCTTTGACCTTAATGCTATAAAATGCTTTTCAATTTACGATAGCACTTAAATTAAGAAGCTGGGAATGTAGATCTTTAGGATGAAAAATGGTGTCAAGATAACTTAGTAAAGATAAAAACATTTTCTGATTCTTAAGAAAGAAATTTGTTGCATAGAGTGATTGGGAAAATAAAGATCATCATAAACCTTTTATAATGTGCAAATAGATGAGTAGAATTAGTTGAGAAGTTACTTCTCATTTTTATGGGAAGAAAAAGGGAGGAGGATTAATAAAATTAATCACGTTTTTTATTTTAGAGGGAGTAAAAATCATGTCGGATGAAGATCGGCTGATAGAATTAGAAATGAAGCTAGCTTACCAAGAAAAATTCATTGAGGAACTTTCTCGAGAGGTAACTAATCAATGGAAAAGTTTGGATGAGATATCTAAAAAAGTTGATATTTTAGCGAGACGATTTTCAGATTTAAAAGAACTAGAGTGTTACTGAAGCTGTTATCTTACCATTTTCTCAATAGGGAGAAGGTGCGAAATATTTTTTATCACAATTGCAATTATTTACAGATGAGTCTTTATTTCACGCATTTTGTTAGACTTGTAGAATAATTTTTATAAGCTTCTTCATTAATTTTAATAAGTTCCAATCTTATAAGGAGAGCTGATATTAGAAGACGTTTTTTTATGTGGGGTTTCTAGTACGAAAATTAAGAAAAGTTTTTGTAGAGTATTAAAGAAGCAGCTATAGAAAAATATATGAACTGCAATATTTTAAGTTTTTTCTGTACAGAGTTTTCTTATAGATGGGAGGTAGATTTATTCGCTAATTTTTTTTAAATTGATACAAATAAAGTGATGTTATCGTTATCTATAGAAATCATAAGTGAGCGCCTATATTTATAATGAAGCGTTTTAATTTTTTCTGATGATCAAGTGATCTTCAGTTGTTTTAATAGAGTGAGGGGTTTTAAGCGACATCGATTATGTTATAGTACAGAGAGCTCTAGAAGTTTTTTTAAAGATCAAATGTACTCTTCGTTATATGCATATGATATTTTGTGAAAAGGCTTTTGTTTTTCGTAATTTAAGATACAAAATACTATTGCTAAAGCACCAAAGATAGACCATGCGGGTAAATAAGTGAGAGTAATGCAAATTGAGGACAGAAAATCAGGCATTACCTTGCATAGAGATTGATTAAGGTGATAGATATCTGTTTGCAGAAGGCTTGTTAAAATTTTATTAAAGGGGGTTGTTGTCCAATGTGATGTGATTACAGAGTGTGCGTTATCAATGACCAATGCTATAATGGTTAGTGTAACGAAAATGAAGGACATTAATTTAAATAAAGGGTGGAGCATATTTTTTCTTAAAACTTCAACGGGACATACGTATAATGCACAAAAAAATAAGGAGTTGCATTATGATAAGAAAATAAGTTTACGTTTGTTTTGTGTTTTTTGAAAGAGGTGCCTAATTTTTCAATAAAAGTTGAGGTTAAGTTCAACAAAAGTAGTGAGGCATGATGTCTGAAAAAAAGCACGAGGAATTGAAGCGTAGCCTTCAAAATCGCCATATTCAAATGATTGCTTTGGGTGGCGTTATTGGGACGGGACTTTTTTATGGGTCAACCGAGGCAATTCAATTAGCTGGTCCCTCAGTTATTTTATCTTATCTTGTCGGCGGGCTTATTATGTATTTCATTATGCGAATGCTTGGTGAAATGTCAGTAGAAGAACCGTCTTCAGGAGCATTTAGTTTTTTTGCTTATAAATATTGGGGGAGATTAGCTGGTTTCATAACAGGTTGGAATTATTGGTTTCTTTATATTCTTGTGAGCATGGCTGAACTTACAGTGATAGGGTTTTACCTTGATCATTGGATTTTGATTGATCATTGGAAGACATCTTTCATTGTTCTTTTATTTGTTACATTTGTTAATTTGTTTAATGTTCGTTTTTATGGAGAATTTGAATTTGTTTGCGCTTTGATCAAAGTGGCTGCTGTTATTGGTATGATTATTTTTGGAATTTTTCTCATTGTCACTGGACTAGGGGAAAATCAAGCGAATATTCATTATCTTTGGGACCATGGTGGTTTTTTCCCTTATGGAGCAGTAGGGGTTGTTTTAGCAACTTCTGTAGTAATGTTTTCTTTTGGAGGAACGGAGCTTATTGGTATTGCTGCTGGAGAGGCATCTAATCCACAAAAAACAATTCCAGCGGCTATCCGTCAAGTTATGTGGAGGATTATAATTTTTTATATTGGATCTATCAGCATTATTATGATAATCAGCCCTTGGAATATGATTGGAAAAAATGGTAGTCCTTTTGTCACAATTTTCGAGACTATAGGAATTCCTGCTGCTGGTCATATTTTGAATTTTGTGGTGATTATGGCTGCTATTTCTGTTTACAATAGTGGCATTTATTCTAATGGCCGTATGCTTTATAGTTTAGCTGTACAAAAAAATGCACCACATATTTTTAGTAAACTGAGTGCTGCTCGTGTTCCTTATATTGCTATCCTTTTTTCTTCATTATGTACGGCGTTGATTGTCGTTGTTAATGCTCTTGTTCCTGATAATAGTTTCATGCGGATCATGGCTCTTGCAACTGCAGCAGCAGTGATTACTTGGGCTATTATTGTTATTGTTCATTTGAAATTTCGCAATGCCCATAAGAACAGAAAGGGCGATTTTATTTATGCGTTTGGTTTATATCCTTACGCTAACTATCTTTGCCTCTGCTTTCTTGCTTTATTATTTTGCATTATGTTTGTCAGTGGTTTTGGGAAAAATGGATTGATGACTCGACTTTTTGATATGATAGGAATAAGCTTGCCTTTTCTTGAAGCATATATTCCTGTACAGATGCCTGATATGAGTTTGGCAGTCATTATTATTCCTCTATGGTGCTTGTTATTACTTTTAGGTTATAAACTGAAGCGATAGAGAAAGAAGAGCTAATAAAAGGGATTGATTGGAATAAACCTTGGGGATTATAAAATTTGATGAGGTAACACAAGTTTTTGGTGATTTGTGTGTTTTAAGAAATATTACTGTACAGCTTACCGAAAGACGAGTTGCTATTATAGGTGCGAATGGTTCTGGAAAAAGTACATTTGTTCGCCTTATTAATGGGCTCCAATTACCATCTCATGGTTTTGTAAGCGTTGATGGGCTTGATACAAAACGCGATGCAAAAGCAGTAAAACGTAAAGTTGGATTTGTTTTTCAAAATCCCGATAATCAGATTGTTTTACCATTAGTTGAAGAGGATTTATCCTTTGGTCTCAAAAATTTAAAGCTTAATAAAGATGAAATTAAGGAGCGTGTAGATGAAATTTTACAGCGCTATGAACTTCAAGATTTCAGAAATCACGCTGTCCATTTATTAAGTGGTGGGCAAAAACAACTCGTTGCTATTTCTAGTGTAGTTGCAATGAAACCAGACTACATTATTTTTGATGAGCCGACGACATTACTTGATTTGCGAAATAAGCATCGCGTTACGCAAGTGATAGAAGAATTACCACAAACGGCAATAGTTGTATCGCATGATTTAGAGTTTTTGAAAAAGTTTGATAGAGTGCTGGTTTTTGATAAGGGGGAGATAGCAATTGATGATGTACCTTTTGTTGCTATAAAGGAGTATATAAGAAGAATGTCATGATCGGTTTATATATTCCGAGGGATACATTTATTCATAGGTTAAGTCCTGGAGTTAAGTTATTATTTCTTACGGCCTGTGGAACTTTTATAATAATGGTTTCTTCCATAGCGCTTCTTGGTTTATTTTTATTGTTGGTCATCTTATTCTATAGAGTCGCCAAAATCCCTTTCAAAACTGTGATAAAGCAATTTAAATCGATGGGATTGCTTTTAGTTCTTCTATTTGTATTTCAAACTATTTTTAGCGGTTGGCTTACGGGGGTTGAGGTCATATTACGTCTTGTTATCCTCTTTTCTTTATCATCAGTTATTTCATTCACAACAAAAGTGTCAGATATGGTGGATGC
Source organism: Bartonella sp. AP72JLCBS (assembly GCF_042195705.1). NCBI lineage: Bacteria > Pseudomonadati > Pseudomonadota > Alphaproteobacteria > Hyphomicrobiales > Bartonellaceae > Bartonella > Bartonella sp. AP72JLCBS. Next base: position 84,741 of record NZ_JBHIOU010000009.1, read on the forward strand.
AATTGAAGCAGGCCTCCAGCCCTTTCGTTGTTTTGGTATAAATCCATCAAAAGTGAGTATGGTTATCTCTATGGCGATCAGGTTTATTCCTCTTTTGGGTGAAAAGTTTAATGAGGTACATGAAGCACAGCAAGCACGAGGACTTAATACTAACATTGTTGCTCTTGCGATACCTTTAATTATACGAACCATAAGAATGGCTTCAGAAGTGGCTGAAGCATTGGACGCGCGTTCTTATGATGCTGATACTATTGATATAGCATCTCATAATAATAAAAGTTTTTATAGTAAAAGAAGAATCAAATGAATACAAAAGATTTAGTTTATATTGCTTTATTCGCCGCTATTTATGCTATTTTGGGCCTTTTTCCTTCTATTTATCTTCCTTTTCTTCTAGGGGTACCTATTACAGCTCAATCGATGGGACCGATGCTAGCAGGGTCTATACTTGGGGCAAAAAGGGGTGCTTTAGCGTCACTCCTTTTTCTTGTTCTTGTTGCGATTGGATTACCTCTGTTGTCTGGTGGTCGTGGTGGAATCAGTGTCTTTTCAGGGATTGCAAGTGGTTATTTAATAGGTTTTCCATTTGCCGCATTTTTTATTGGTTTAATGGTAGAGTTGTTTTGGCAGCGGTTAAATTTTATAACATTATTTATGATAAATACTTTTGGTGGCATTGGGATAGTTTATTCTTTTGGGGTTCCATGGACAGCGTATATGACCAAAGTTTCTTTACTGAAGGTTTTAATGGCTTCATCAGTTTTTTTGATAGGCGATTGTTTAAAAGTATTGATTGCATCCTTTATTGCACTCGCGATTAAAAGATCTGTTCCTCTCATTCATTCAAAGCATAATAACTAAAATAAATGTATTATTTTGTTATATTGTTATTATATAATATTCATATATCACTATTATTGAATTTAACTATAGTAATTTATGATGTAATTAAACACTGTAGAATCTAATATGATTCATATAAGTGATGTTATTAAAATAAATTATTATAGTATTTTTCTCTATATCTAAGGCATTTAAAGTGTACTTTTATAAATCTGATACTTTTTATTAATTGTACAACAATAACGAAAGCTTTTCCCTAGTGAAGGAATAATTCAGTGAATACAAAAGATTTAGTTTATATTGCTTTATTTGCCGCTATTTACGCTGTTTTGAGTCTTTTTCCTCCTATTTATCTTCCTTTTTTGCTGGGCGTCCCTATTACAGCTCAGTCTATGGCTCCGATGTTAGCAGGCTCTATACTTGGAGCGAAAAGGGGAGCTTTAGCATCACTTCTTTTCCTTGTTCTTATTGCGATTGGGTTACCTCTATTGCCTAGTGGTCGTGGTGGAATTAGTGTTTTTTCAGGAGTTACGAGTGGTTATCTGATTAGTTTTCCATTTGCTGCATTTTTTATTGGCTTTATGGTAGAATTATTTTGGCACCGGTTAAATTTTATAATATTATTTGTGATAAATACTGTGGGTGGCATTGGGATAGTCTATTCTTTTGGAATACCATGGGTGGCTTATATGACACAGGTCCCTTTGCTGACAGTTTTAATAAGTTCATTAGGTTTTTTGGTTAGTGGTTTCTTGAAAGTGCTGATTGCATCCTTTGTAGCGTTGACCATTAAAAAAACCGTTCCTCTCATTCATTCGGAAAAAGGGGCAGTTCTGTACTGAAGAACAAGTTTTGCCAAATGTATGTAGCTTAAAAAGCACCACGGAATACCATTTTGTTTTGTCTACTTTTTATTGGTATTTTTATCTGCATAGCTCTCAGAGATAGCCATACGAAAATTGAATGTTTCGGCACCAAAATTCATTTTTGCTTTCAGGAGCAGCTCCCAAATAGCCAATTAATATCATTTTATTCAACATGCTTGTAAGTTTTATTCGATTTGCATATTATATGCATAAAGCCTTAGAATAATTTATTATTTTTTTAATATTTTTAGTTAATTAATCACTAATTTTTAAATTATTATTATATTAATTTTACAAAAACATGGATAATTAAGTGTTCATCTAAAACTCTTGATGTATATAATACCCTTATAAATGTGTTAATATAAGTAAATGTGTTAATATAAGGTATAAAAATGAGATTTGAATGGAATGAAGCTAAAACAAAAAGTAATCTTAGAAAGCACCGTGTAAAGTTTTGAAATAGCTGCAAGTGTTTTTGCAGCCCCATTCACTATGGTTAAACAAGACCGTATTGAAAACGAGAGTATGGTGAGCAAGCTTTATGGCTCATGGATGGTTTTTTATTAATATTCGTAGCGCATACTGTCCATGACGATAAAGATGGCATAGAGGTAATCCGTATTATTTCAGCACGACGAGCCAACTCGAAAGAAAAGAAACGTTATAAAGAAGAAAGTTCGTTATGAAATTGATGTAGGTAACTTATCACCTTTGACAGATAAACAGAGAGTTGAAGTTGATAAACTGGCTGCAATGCCGGACAGTGCAATTGATCATAGTGATATTCCGTCACTCAATGATGTGTTCTGGAAAAATGCCGTTCGCAATCCATTCTATAAACCACCCAAAACTGTCACAACAGTGCGTGTGGATTCAGACGTGGTAGCGCGTGACTTTAAAAGTCAAGGGAAAGGATATCAAAAGCGGATTAACGCCATTTTACGTGATGCCATGCTTCGTTCAATGCACTGATTTCTCCTCCACTTAAAAGCCGGGAAGGGGGAGCCCATATCCTAAAAATCTAAGCAGCTTTCACTGCAGAGTTCTCTAAAATTCGTATTACTTTTGCAATTAAAATTTTATAACTTTGATCTTTAACTAACTGATTCTAAACAATACAATATATTTTGGACACACCACCTTCTCGTGGTCACTAAGATAACTTGGGAAGCACCTGCCATCTGATAAGACTATAGACATTGTAATTATGTTAACTTTATGAATACCCTTAACTTCCTTTCTTATAAATATAAAATAGATCCAGCCTCAGAATTAGTTAATATCAATGATGCTGATAAATTTTTAGAGGAAGGAAGATACGATTTTAACTGTGATAATCAATGTGCTACCTTAATAATCGAAAAGTTTTCTGTGAACTCGAAGATCTGCTATTGGATTTATGTGTTAACGGGAGAAAATAGTCCTTATAATCCTGAAGTTATTGATTCTGAAAACGACTTTCAGAATATTCCTAACCCACGTTCTAAAAATCAGATTGAACAGAATAAGCAATATTTTGGAATTTTGATTCCTATAGAGTTTACACTTTTTTTTCAAATAAAGAGTTAAACAAATTCTTGCAGCTACACTACAAAAAATCTTTTCTCCCGAAAACGATTGATATCTCACCTGATATTGTTGGTAAGGAAGAGTTCGAAAAAAAATTGCGTTTAATTAAAGAGATAAAACTGAAATATACACAATCAAAACAATCAGACTTTTTGCAATGCAATCAGAAGGCAATTTGCTAAAGATGGCTAAACTTGTGTTGGGTGAATTTCCCACGGATGATTATACTGAAATAGAATTCGGCTTGGATATAAAATTTAAAGAAAAAAATAATTTAAAAGAGTTTTTTTGAACTTTTTTAAAAAATATGAAGTAAATCCCGTATTTAAAAACATAATTTTTGTGGGAAAGACACATAACAATTTTGATATAATATTTAATACTGAAAATTTTCAACATAAATTTGCTATTAAAACAAGTAAAAATGATAATTGTATGTATAATGAATGAAATATAAAAGAAAAATTAAAGCATGAAATCGTAAATTTTACGGTATCTATTTAATAGAGCTCTGTAGCGTGTAAATAGATATATTTATTAAACTGCGTGTATGCGACATAGTAAAGAACACACAGACTAAAAAAAGTACCAAAGTATAATATTTGAATATCTAATTACCAAAGTACGGTATCCAATGAAAAAGAAAACTTGTGCTCCGCGTATTTAGAAATGACAGGCAAAGAAACAGTTTCTTTATAACTACTTGGGAAAATTAAAACGACACGCGCTAAAATTATTAACTTTAGGAGACTGTGCATATACTGTTGTAACTCACATGTTAAGCTCTTCCAACCTGTTGTATTACCGCATTTATATTGTGGGTTGTTTTGCAACTCAGAAGGGATATTAGAATTGCATAAAATTGCAAAAACAGTTGTTACGATCACCAAAGAAATAGACGCGAATGTCAAAATACCCTGAATAAAGTCAAGATTTTTTCTTATTCCTGAAAAACATACAAATATAAAAATTATAACGCCAAACAAGGCTTTTCTCTTCTTATCTGTAAACATATTTATTTCCTGTGAAAAAATTATGATCTCAATTTCTTAAATTATTTTCTGATATAAAAACACAAACTACCTTTTAGTTTTTTCAGTATTTGCTTTTCTTTTAATAGCAATGTCTTCTATTGCATCCAGTTGCTTTTAATATTTTAGTTAACCTCGTTTATGATTTATCTATAGTTGATGACAGCTTTAAACACAGAGCTCCATAATCCCAAACTCTTGCTTGCATTTTGATACCCAAATCCACCTTTCAAAAAAGCCCATAGCACTGGCAACCCTTTCATAAAGATTAAAGAAAAGCTCTGTTATTTCAAAAGTACATGAAAGTGACTCATAACTGCCGCAACATTTTTTGTGCTGATGCTGGCTATTCATGTTTAAAAAAACAAATATTTTGAAATTCGTGTATCCTAAAATCCTTAATTTGTATTAATGGATTTATTTACTTTATAAATTTGATACTATAGAGCCATTTTGGCTTCTAGAAATATATTGTACATTAAAAAAACTTTTTAATCACTCTTTAAATGCATATCCAATCCAAAAATGATCAGCACTTTTCACTATTTCACTATTTTTTAGAAATCTATTTTAAACTCTCCTATCATTAGTTCATGAAGAGTTTTGGCGCGTGAGAGAAGGTCTTTATTCAATCTCTTCGCAATACTCAGAAAAATCTGTTGCTCTTGGAATGATTTTTTTAGACATGCTTTCTACGTTGCTCTGCAAAATGCATTTTAAGGACTCTTTCAAAATCAATAAGGAAATACCTTTGAGTTCAGTTTAATAAGCTTGAGAAGAGGTGTCATAATCCATATCTTTTCGCATGTGGAAGCTACGACAAGAGAACAAGCGAAAAGTATTAGAGATATCATCATTTGAAGCTTTTACAGCAATAAACCTGTGAAGCCATATGCAAGTCTCAAGTGCATTTTCTTCATTCGGTTTTTGTTTTTAATTTTCCATACGACACACGGCTATTTCAGGCTATTACTTTGGGTTGATTAAGATTTGTAAGGAAAGTTGATTGGCTAGCAGTTAAGGCTGAGTTTAAAGACTGGGATTATAAAGCCCAAGGGCTGAAAGAAGCCGGTGCGGCTCTCGTGGCATTGGCTGTCACGGCGGTTACGGGTGGAGCAGCCTCGGGCGCTGCCAGTGCCA
>NZ_JBHIOU010000010.1:0-82114 GCF_042195705.1 Bartonella sp. AP72JLCBS
GTTTTGCTATTCGTGAAGGTGGTCGTACTGTTGGTGCCGGTATCGTCTCTAAGATCATTGAATAAATAATGCTTGTTGAGTGCTTTGATTATTGAAGGCACTTTGTATAACAGGGAAATAAAGAGCATGAACAGTCAGAATATTCGCATTCGCTTGAAAGCGTTTGATCATAGAATTCTTGATACGTCGACGCGTGAGATCGTATCGACTGCTAAACGTACCGGTGCAAATGTCCGTGGTCCCATTCCGCTTCCGACGCGGATTGAGAAGTTTACGGTCAATCGTGGACCGCATATCGATAAGAAAAGTCGTGAGCAGTTTGAGATGCGAACACATAAGCGTCTTCTTGACATTGTTGATCCAACGCCGCAAACAGTGGATGCGCTTATGAAGCTCGATCTTTCTGCTGGTGTGGATGTAGAAATTAAGCTCTGAGGTTTGAGGACAGAAGGAACAGACCCGATGCGTTCAGGTGTAATAGCACAGAAGCTGGGCATGACCCGTATTTATAATGATGCTGGTGAGCATGTGCCGGTGACGGTACTTCGTTTGGAGAATTGTCAAGTCGTTGCTCAGCGTACAGTTGAAAAGAATGGTTATACTGCTGTTCAATTAGGTGTAGGCTTTGCTAAGGTTAAGAATACTTCACAAGCTCTTCGTGGACATTTTGCTAAGGCTTCTGTTGAGCCTAAAGCCAAAATAGCAGAGTTTCGTGTGAGTCCCGACAATCTTCTTGATGTTGGTACTGAGATTACAGTGGAACATTTTGTTCCAGGACAAAGAGTTGATGTGACTGGTACCAGTATTGGTAAGGGGTTTGCTGGTGTTATGAAACGACATAACTTTGGTGGACATCGTGCTTCTCATGGTAATTCGATTACACATCGTGCTCATGGTTCTACAGGGCAGTGCCAAGATCCTGGTAAAGTTTTTAAAGGTAAAAAAATGGCTGGCCATATGGGGCAAGTGCGTGTAACAACACAGAATATTGAAGTTATTTCCACTGATAGTGAGCGTGGTTTAATTTTAGTGCGTGGTGCTGTTTCTGGTTCTAAAGGTTCTTGGATTTTGATACGGGATGCTGTGAAGAAGCGTCTTCCTGATAATGCTCCAAAGCCTGCTGGTATTCGCCGTCTTGTGAAGGAGAAAGCGGAAATGGTTACTCCGGTGACGGAAACCTCTGAGGTTGAGGGAGCCTAATAATGGATCTTGTAATTAAAACTCTTGATGGTAATGAAGCTGGCAAATTAAAGGTTTCTGAAGCTATTTTTGATCTTGTTCCGCGTGAGGATATTTTGCAACGTGTTGTTCGTTGGCAGCTTGCACGTCGTCAGCAGGGAAGTCATCAATCCCAAGGTCGTTCTGATGTGTCGCGAACAGGGGCAAAAATGTTTAAACAGAAAGGAACTGGGCGTGCTCGACATTCATCTGCACGTGCACCGCAGTTTAGGGGTGGGGGTAAGGCACATGGACCGGTGGTTCGTAGCCATGCGCATGATCTTCCTAAAAAGATTCGTGCTCTTGGGTTACGTCTTGCTTTATCTGCAAAATTAAAAGCAAAAGATTTAATTATTGTGGATGAGTTGACTGTTAAGGATGCTAAAACGAAAATGCTTGTTTCTCATTTTTCTAAGCTTGGATTTAATAACGCTCTCTTGATTGATGGTAAAGAGATTGATATTAACTTTTTTCGTGCAGCCTCTAATATCCCTAATATTGACATTTTGCCTATTCAGGGAATTAATGTTTATGATATTTTGCGTCGCAGCAAACTTGTTTTATCAAAAGCAGCTGTTGAGGCTCTTGAGGAGCGTTTTAAATGACAGATCTTCGCCATTATGATATAATTATTAGTCCAGTTATTACTGAAAAGGCGACTATGATTTCTGAATATAATCAAGTTGCTTTTAATGTCGCGCCGAAAGCGACGAAGCCTGAGATTAAGGCTGCTATTGAAGCGCTTTTTAGCGTAAAAGTTAAAGCAGTTAACACGATAGTCCGTAAGGGTAAAGTGAAGCGTTTCAAAGGTATAGTTGGTCGGCAGAGTGATGTCAAAAAAGCGATCGTAACTCTGGCCAGTGGTCAGACTATCGACGTTTCGACAGGTCTTTAAGAGGCTCGGAGATAGGAATAATGGCACTTAAGCAGTTTAATCCAACGACACCTGGGCAGCGTCAGCTTGTTATTGTGGAACGTTCTTGTCTTTATAAGGGAAAACCTGTAAAGATGTTAACTGAAGGTTTGTCTTCAAAGGGTGGACGTAATAATCGCGGTCGTGTTACTGCTCGTTTTCAGGGTGGTGGACATAAACGTAGTTATCGGTTTGTCGACTTTAAGCGTCTTAAACGTGATGTTTCAGCAAAGGTTGAGCGTTTAGAATACGATCCTAATCGTACCGCTTTTATTGCTTTAATCCGCTATGAGGATGGGCAATTGAGTTATATTCTTGCACCACAGCGTCTTGGTGTTGGTGATTCTGTTATGGCTGGTTTAAATGTGGATGTTAAACCAGGTAATGCTATGCCTCTTGCTAATATGCCTGTAGGTACAATTATTCATAATGTTGAGATGAAGCCAGGGAAAGGCGGACAGATTGCACGTTCAGCAGGTGCTTATGCGCAGTTGGTTGGACGAGATCATGGTATGGCTATTCTTCGTTTAAATTCTGGTGAGCAGCGTTTGGTTCCGAGTAGCTGTTTTGCAACTGTTGGCGCTGTTTCAAATCCTGATCATGGGAATATTAATGATGGTAAGGCGGGGCGGTCACGTTGGCGTGGTAAACGTCCACATGTTCGTGGTGTTGCTATGAACCCCGTTGATCACCCACACGGTGGTGGTGAAGGTCGTACATCGGGGGGGCGCCATCCAGTTTCTCCCTGGGGTAAACCTACGAAAGGTAAGCGTACGCGCTCCAATAAAGCCACTGATAAATTTATTATGCGTACGCGTCATCAACGCAAGAAATGAGAAAGGTAGTCTGAGGTGGTTCGTTCAGTGTGGAAAGGTCCGTTTGTTGACGGCTATCTTCTTGGTAAAGCAGAGAAGGTACGTGCAAGTGGGCGCAACGAAGTTATAAAAATATGGAGTCGTCGCTCTACTATTTTACCGCAATTTGTTGGTTTAACTTTTGGTGTTTACAACGGTAATAAGCATATTCCTGTTTCTGTTTCTGAAGAGATGGTTGGGCATAAGTTTGGTGAGTTCGCTCCTACCCGGACTTATTATGGTCATGGTGCCGATAAGAAAGCGAAGAGGAAGTAGGAATGGGAAAAGCTAAAGTTTCGCGCCAGCTTAAAGATAATGAAGCAAGAGCTGTCACGCGGACAATTCGTGTTAGTCCGCAGAAGCTTAATTTAGTTGCTGCAATGATTCGTGGTAAAAGAGTTAATGTAGCGCTCGCTGATTTGATGTTTTCACGCAAGCGAATTGCTGCTACTGTGAAAAAAACGCTTGAATCAGCAATTGCAAATGCAGAAAATAACCACGATCTTGATATTGATTCGCTTGTTGTGGCGGAAGCTTATGTTGGTAAGTCGATAGTGATGAAGCGCTTTCATGTTCGTGGTCGAGGGCGTGCTAGTAGAATTGAACGTCCATTTTCGCATCTTACTGTTATTGTTCGTGAAGTTACCGAAAAAGTGGAGGCCGCGTAATGGGGCAGAAGATCAATCCAATAGGACTTCGTCTTGGTGTTAATCGGACTTGGGACTCTCGTTGGTATGCTGATAGTGGTGAATATGGGCGCCTTCTTCATGAAGATTTGAAAATTCGTTCATATGTGCTTGAGGAACTTAAACAGGCGGCTATTTCTAAGGTTGTTATTGAGCGTCCTCATAAAAAGTGTCGTATTACAATTCATTCTGCACGTCCTGGTTTGATTATTGGTAAAAAGGGTGCTGATATCGAAAGGCTTCGTCGTAAACTCTCAGAAATGACGGATGCTGAAACTTCATTGAATATTGTGGAGATTCGTAAACCGGAGATTGATGCGACAATTATTGCGCAATCAATTGCTCAACAGTTAGAGCGTCGTGTTGCTTTTCGTCGTGCAATGAAGCGTGCTGTTCAGTCTGCTATGCGTCTTGGTGCGGAAGGTATTCGTATCAATTGTTCTGGCCGTCTTGGTGGTGCTGAAATTGCTCGTATGGAATGGTATCGTGAAGGTCGTGTTCCACTTCATACCTTGCGTTCTGATGTTGATTACGGTACAGCAGAAGCTAAGACCGCTTATGGTATTTGTGGTATTAAAGTTTGGGTCTTTAAGGGTGAGATTCTTGAGCATGATCCGATGGCTTCAGAACGTCGTGCTACGGAAGCTGATCAATCTGGTTCTTCATCGAATCGTCGCCGCGAAAATGCTTAGTTTTTGAGATTGAACTAAAATTTGGAGTAGAGAACAATGTTGCAGCCAAAGCGCACAAAGTTCCGTAAACAGTTCAAAGGCCGTATTCACGGTTTTGCGAAGGGTGGTACGGATTTGAATTTCGGTGCCTACGGTTTGAAGGCTGTTGAGCCGGAGCGGGTTACTGCTCGTCAAATTGAAGCGGCGCGTCGTGCGATTACACGTTATATGAAGCGTTCTGGTCGTGTGTGGATTCGTATTTTTCCAGATCTTCCGGTTACATCTAAACCGACTGAAGTTCGTATGGGTAAAGGTAAGGGAAGTGTTGATTATTGGGCTGCACGTGTTGCTCCTGGGCGCGTCATGTTTGAGCTTGATGGAGTTCCGGAGGATGTTGCACGTGAAGCACTAAGATTGGGTGCTGCAAAGTTGCCTATAAAAACGCGTTTCATCCAGCGTATTGCTGAATAATGAGGTTAAGCGATGAGAGCCACAGAATTACGGGCGCAAACGCTCGACCAAATGAAAGATGAATTGGCTAAGTTAAAGAAAGAGCAATTTAATTTGCGTTTTCAAAAAGCAACAGGTCAATTAGAAAAGACTGCGCGCGTTAGACAAGTTCGTCGTGATATTGCGCGTATTAAAACTTTTCTTCGTCAAAAGATAACTGAAAGTAAGTTTTAAGGAAATAAGAGATGCCTAAACGCGTTTTGCAGGGTGTTGTTATTAGCGACAAAAGTGATAAGACTGTTGTTGTCAAAGTTGAACGCCGTTATTCTCATCCGCTTCTTAAGAAGACTGTTCGGCAGTCTAAAAATTATAAAGCGCATGACGAAAACAACCAATTCAAGATTGGGGATCAAGTTTCTATTCAAGAATCTAGACCAATTTCGAAAGATAAATGTTGGATTGTTGTAAAAGACAATGTAGCGTAATGAGTTAAGCTTATTGTTTTAGAATTTAACAGTGTGGTTATCATTGATAAATTTGAAGGCGATAACTTTATCGTTATTTGGCAGGCAAATCCGAGTGTGTAAAAGATACAATCGGATATATGTGTTAAGAGAAGGTGGCCAGTCATGATTCAGATGCAAACAAACCTCGACGTTGCTGATAATTCTGGAGCGCGTCGTGTCATGTGCATCAAAGTGTTAGGCGGTTCAAAGCGGAAATATGCTTCGGTCGGTGACATTATTGTTGTTTCGGTTAAGGATGCAATTCCTCGTGGCCGTGTTAAAAAAGGTGATGTTATGAAAGCTGTTGTGGTTCGTACTGCTAAGGATATTCGTCGCGCAGATGGTAGTGTCATTCGTTTTGATAGTAATGCTGCGGTTTTAGTAGATAATAAAAAAGAGCCGATCGGTACTCGTATCTTTGGACCTGTTCCCCGTGAATTGCGTGGTAGGAATCATATGAAGATCATCTCGCTTGCTCCTGAAGTTCTGTAAGGAGTAAATGTTATGCAAAAGATTCGAAAAGGTGATAAAGTTGTTGTTTTGTCCGGTAAGGATAAAGGATGTAGTGGTGAAGTAATTAAGGTTAGTCCAAAAGAGAATAAGGCTTTTGTTCGTGGGATTAATATGATTAAACGTCATCAACGTCAAACGCAGAAGCAAGAAGCTGGAATTATTTCTAAAGAAGCTCCGATTCATCTGTCTAATTTGGCGATTGCTGATCCTAAAGATGGTAAGCCTACACGTGTAGGCTTTCGTATGAATGCAGATGGTAATAAAGTTCGTTTTGCCAAGCGTTCGGGAGAGTTGATTAATGGCTGAGGAAAGACAAATACCGCGTATGAAAGCGCATTATTTTGAAGTGATTCGTAAAGTGCTTCAAGAGAAGTTTAATTACAGAAATGCGATGCAAATTCCGCGGATTGATAAAGTTGTAATAAATATGGGGATAGGTGAAGCAACTGCTGATTCGAAGAAGCCTTCCCTTGCCGCTGAGGATTTAGGGCTAATAACGGGTCAGAAGGCTGTTGTTACGCGTGCGCGTAATTCTATTGCGACCTTTAAGGTTCGTGAAGGAATGCCTCTTGGGGCTAAAGTTACATTGCGTAAAGATCGTATGTTTGAGTTTTTAGATCGTCTTGTGACGATTGCTCTTCCGCGGGTTCGTGACTTTCGTGGTTTAAATCCAAAGAGTTTTGATGGTCGTGGCAATTTTGCTATGGGTATTAAAGAACACATTGTGTTTCCAGAAATCAACTATGATAAAGTTGATCAAATTTGGGGTATGGATATTATCGTTTGTACGACAGCAAAAACGGATGATGAAGCTCGTGAGTTATTGCGTGCTTTTAATTTTCCTTTTCGTTCGTAACGGCAAACGTAGTGAGGTGAAATTATGGCCAAAGTAAGTGCCGTTGAAAAAAATAAGCGTCGTGAGGTGATGGTAAAGCGCTATGCTGCCCGTCGTGCACGTTTGAAAGCAATAGTTATGGATCAGAAGGTTTCTCTTGAAGAACGTTTTAAAGCTTCTGTTCAGTTGGCAGAGTTGCCGCGTAATTCTTCGAAAGTTCGTATTCGTAATCGCTGTGAGGTTTCAGGTCGTCCGCGGGCTTATTATCGTAAATTAAAAATGTCGCGAATTGCGTTGCGTGAGCTTGGCTCTATTGGCTATATTCCTGGTATTGTAAAGTCTAGTTGGTAAGAGGAGATTATTTAATGTCTATGTCAGATCCTCTTGGTGATATGCTAACACGTATTCGTAATGCACTTGGTCGTAAAAAAGGTAAAGTAGTTACTCCAGCTTCGAAGCTTCGTGCGCACGTTCTTGATGTTCTTCAGTCGGAAGGTTATATTCGCGGATATAATCGAATTGATTTAGGTGATGGGAAAGCTGAAATTGAAATCGAATTGAAGTATTTTGAAGGGCTGGCTGCTATTCGTGAGATTTCACGTGTATCAAAGCCAGGGCGTCGTGTGTATGTTTCTGCTAAGTCACTTCCTCAGGTGGCAAATGGCCTTGGTATTTCGATTTTATCGACTCCTAAAGGCGTCATGGCAGATCATGAGGCGCGTGAACAGAATGTTGGTGGAGAACTCCTTTGTCGTGTTTTCTAAGTTATGTCAAGAAAACGGAAGAAAAAGTAGGTTAGAACAATGTCTCGTATTGGAAAGAAACCCATTTCAATTCCTTCTGGAGTTACTGCTACTGTTGAAGGACAGCTGGTTAAGGCAAAAGGTCCAAAAGGTGAGCTGAGTTACGTCGTCAATGATGAAGTCTTAGTCAAACTTGAGGAGAATATCATATCAGTTATGCCGCGGGATCAGTCAAAAGATGCGCGTTCTAAATGGGGTATGTCGCGCTCAATGATTGAGAACATTTTTTGTGGTGTGAAAGATGGTTTTGAAAAGAGGTTGGAGATTAATGGGGTTGGTTATCGTGCTGCTTTGCAGGGTAAGGATGTTCAACTATCTCTGGGCTTTTCGCATGATGTGGTTTATAAAGTTCCGTCGGGTGTTACTGTGACTGTTCCTAAGCCAACGGAAATTGTTGTTTCTGGAATTGATAAACAGCAAGTTGGACAAGTTGCAGCGGAGATTCGTGAGTATCGTAAGCCTGAGCCTTATAAAGGTAAAGGTGTTAAGCATGCAGATGAACGTATCTTCCGTAAAGAAGGTAAAAAGAAATAAGGATTTTGTATTATGGTTTCATCTAAGGACATTATCCAACGTCGTGCAAGGCGTGTTCGTCGTAGAATTAAAATGGTTTCTCATGATCGTCCTCGGCTTAGTGTTTATCGTTCAAATCAGAACATTTATGCTCAAGTTATCGATGATTTGCGGGGATGTACACTTGTTTCAGCCTCTACTCTTGAAAGTGATTTGAAAAAATCGTTAAAGAGTGGTGCTGATAAAAAGGCGGCCTTTGCTGTTGGTAAGTTAATTGCTGAGCGTGCGAAGAAAGCGGGTGTTAATGAGGTGGTTTTTGATCGTGGAGCGTATGTGTACCATGGTCGCGTCAAAGCTTTAGCTGAAGCTGCTCGTGAAGGTGGTTTGAATTTCTAAAATTTCTTATTTATGAATGAGTAAGGAGAGTTTAGAGTATTTCGTTTAAGTTCTTCCAGTTTGATGAGGGACTTTGTTATCGTGCTTCCGGAAAAGAAAAAGGAATGAGGAATGGCACAAAAAGAACGTGGTGAGAGAGAAGAACGCGATAATGAATTTGTCGATAGGCTCGTTCATATCAATCGTGTTGCTAAAGTTGTAAAGGGTGGTCGGCGTTTTGGTTTTGCTGCTCTTGTTGTCGTTGGAGATCAAAAAGGGCGTGTGGGTTTTGGACATGGTAAAGCCCGTGAAGTTCCAGAAGCCGTTCGTAAAGCAACGGAATCTGCGAAACGTGGGATGATTTATGTTCCGCTTCGGTCTGGGCGTACATTGCATCATGATCTTGAAGGTCGTCACGGAGCTGGGCGTGTTTTGCTACGTTCGGCTTCTGCTGGTACTGGTATTATTGCTGGGGGACCGATGCGTGCTATTTTTGAAGCTCTTGGTATGCAGGATGTCGTTGCAAAATCACTAGGGTCGTCGAATCCTTATAACATGGTTCGTGCAACATTTGATGCATTGAATCATCAAATGCATCCTAGAGATATTGCTGCTCAACGTGGTATAAAGTATTCGACTTTGCAGGCGCGTCGTCGCCATTTAGTCGACCTAGAAGGGTAGTTTCTGAGATTATCAGAAAAGGAATTAGGAAATGGTTCAGAAAAAATCTCAGAGTGGTAAAACTGTGACGGTGGAACAAATTGGAAGCCCTATTCGAAACTCACAGATTCAGCGTGCAACCTTAAAGGGGCTTGGACTAAATAAAATGCGTCGTCGGCGCGTTTTAGATGATACACTTTGTGTGCGGGGTATGATTGCTCGGGTTCGGCATCTTGTTCGCGTTATAGATGAAGGTTAAGGGTTGCGGGAGTATTAGATATGAAACTCAATGAACTGCGTGATTGCGAAGGCGCAACAAAAAATCGTAAGCGTGTTGGGCGTGGTATTGGTTCCGGTACGGGTAAGACTGGTGGTCGTGGTGTAAAAGGGCAAAAGTCACGTTCTGGTGTTTCCCTTAATGGTTTTGAAGGTGGGCAAATGCCCATCTATCGTCGTTTGCCAAAACGTGGATTTAGGAATTTCTTTGCTAAAACCTACAATGAAGTTTCACTAGGACGTATTCAGTTGGCAGTTGATGCAGGTAAGTTGAATATTGAAAAGCCTGTTGATATGGTTTCTTTGAAAGAGGCTGGTATTATTCGTCGTGAAAAAGATGGGGTTCGTCTTCTTTCTGATGGTGATTTGAAGGCTAAGATTACCTTTCATGTTTCTGGTGCTTCACAAGCTGCTCGTGTTAAGATTGAAAAAGTGGGTGGCCAGGTTATTCTTCCTGATATTGCTCGATAATTTTTTGATATGAATAGAGACCTAAAGAAGAATAATATCTGTTTTGTGGGATCTTTTGTGGAGAATTGTTTAAGTTCTGCATTTGTTTGTGTATGCATATATGAATTTTAGGATTATACTTCTGTGATTTGAAGAACTGGAGTGTAAAGTGGAGACGTTTTATGGCATCAGCAGCAGAGCAATTTGCTTCCAATATAAATTTCGGCACCTTTTCGCGTGCAACTGAATTAAAGAAGCGCATCTGGTTTACTCTGTTGGCGCTTCTTGTATATCGTTTTGGCACTTACATCTCTCTTCCAGGTATCAATATCGATGCTTTGCGGCAAACATTTGAACATCACGCGTCGGGTGTATTAGGACTCTTTAATATGTTTGCTGGAGGTGCCGTTGGGCGTATGGCTATTTTTGCGCTGGGTATCATGCCTTATATATCTGCATCTATTATTGTGCAATTGTTAACATCTATTATTCCTTCTTTGGAAACTCTTAAAAAAGAAGGGGATTTAGGTCGTAAGATTATCAATCAATATACGCGTTATGTAACAGTCGTATTGGCAATTCTACAAGCTTTTGGTATTGCGGTTGCGCTTGAAAGCGGTATAGGGTCGGGGCTTCAAATTGTTTTAGAACCAGGTCTTATGTTTCGTATTTCTTCTGTTATTACGCTTGTTGGCGGAACGATGTTTCTTATGTGGCTTGGCGAGCAAATTACGTCACGTGGTATTGGTAATGGGGTTTCTCTTATCATTTTTACAGGGATTGTAGCCAACTTTCCTTCTACTTTTGCTCAGCTTTTGACAGCTCATAGTCAGGCTGATTTATCAACTTTTCTTTTAATAGGAATCGTTCTTATTGCTGTTTTGGTTATTGGGCTTATTGTTTTTATAGAGCGTGCGCAACGGCGAATTCTTATCCAATACCCGAAACGTCAGGTCGGTAATCAAATGTTTCAAGGAGATATGTCGCATCTTCCTTTAAAATTGAATACTGCTGGTGTTATTCCACCTATTTTTGCTTCATCTTTATTATTATTACCTGCCACTATTAATAATTTTTCTGATAAAATGCCACAATGGGTTCAGGAGATTTCTTATGCTCTTGGTCATGGACAGCCACTTTATATGATTGTTTATGCATTTTTAATGGCGTTTTTTTGCTTTTTTTATACAGCTATTGTGTTTAATCCAAGTGATACTGCAGATCAGTTGAAAAAACATTCTGGTTTTATTCCAGGGATTCGTCCAGGTGAGCGTACAGCCGAATATATTGATTACGTTTTGACGCGTATTACTGTTGTGGGCGCTATTTATATTATCTTGGTTTGTTTGTTACCTGAATTTATGATATCTGCATTACAGGTTCCTTTTTATCTTGGGGGAACATCCTTGTTGATTGTTGTTACTGTTACACTTGATACGGTTGCTCAAATTCAGGGGCATCTTGTTGCCCACCAATATGAAGGGTTGATAAAAAAATCAAAACTTCGTGGAGGTAGAAGGAATCGATGAGAGTTATTCTTTTAGGTCCTCCTGGAGCGGGAAAAGGTACGCAAGCAAAAATGTTGACTGAGGAATATAACATTCCTCATTTATCAACAGGGGATATGTTGCGTGAGGTGATTGCCAAAGAAACGGAGATTGGTAAAAAAGCTAAAGCTATTATAAGTTCTGGTGCTTTGGTACCTGATAGTATTGTTAATCAAATCGTATCAGATCGGATTGATGAAGCTGATTGTGTAAACGGTTTTGTTTTGGATGGATATCCGCGAACTGTGGGGCAAGCAGAAGCGTTGCAACAGATACTGGATTCAAAAAATATGCGGCTTAATGCTGTTATTGAATTGTGTGTTGATGAAGACGTGTTGATTGAACGTATGAAGAAGCGCGTTGAGGAAACAATAGCGACTGGTGGACAGGTTCGTTTAGATGACAATCCTGTTGCTTTTGCAAAAAGATTAGTAGAATATCGTGAAAAAACAGCTCCCTTATCAAAATTTTATTCAGAGAGGGGAATGTTGAAGGTTATTGATGGAATGATTGGTGTTGCTGAAGTGACACGTATGATTAGAGAGTTTCTTTCATGAGATTTTTTTTTAGAAATAAATGAAAAGAGTTGACTTTTGAGATGAAATCTATCAAAAGTGAATTTAATTTATTTTAGTGAAATAATAGGATTCGGAAGAATTTTTTTTCTGAGTCTATTTTTTTCTGTAAAGTATATCAGGTATTTTATAACAATTTGTCAAAATAACTAAGGAGAGTAGGCGTGGCTCGTATTGCTGGCGTCAATATCCCGACAAATAAGCGTGTAATTATTGCGCTTCAATATATCCACGGGATTGGACCAAAATTTGCTCAAGAAATTATTGAAAGAGTTGGCATTCCTTTGGGGCGTCGTGTGCATGAGCTTTCAGATGCTGAGGTGCTGCAGATTCGTGAGGCAATAGATCAGGGGTATCAAGTTGAAGGTGATCTTCGTCGTGAGGTTGCTATGAATGTTAAGCGTTTGATGGATCTTGGTTGTTATCGAGGATTGCGTCATCGCCGGTCTTTGCCTGTCCGAGGACAGCGTACACATACGAATGCCCGTACACGTAAAGGTCCGGCTAAGGCAATCGCCGGTAAGAAGAAATAAGGGCCTTTGTGGGAGGTTTTTTATATATTCTTTTTCTTGTTTGATTTTTTTTGGCAAGGAAAAAAGGTGGAGCTGCTGATGTTACGGCAGTGATGAGATCGTTGAAAGGGAAATTATGGCCAAGGAAGCCACACGTGTTCGTCGTCGCGAACGTAAAAATATTTCATCGGGTGTTGTGCATATTAATTCAACATTTAATAACACAATGATTACTATTACTGATGCTCAGGGTAATGCAATTGCTTGGTCATCTGCGGGAGCTCAGGGGTTTAAAGGTGCGCGTAAATCGACACCTTTTGCTGCTCAAGTTGCTGCGGAGGATTGTGCAAGAAAAGCGCAAGAGCATGGTATGCGTTCTTTGGAAGTTGAAGTTTGTGGACCTGGATCAGGGCGTGAATCTGCTTTACGTGCATTGCAATCTGTTGGTTTTGTCATTACTTCTATTCGCGATGTAACACCAATTCCTCATAATGGATGTCGTCCGCGGAAAAGGCGGCGTGTTTAATTGGGTGTTGTTTTTTGTTGTCGGAGATTTCTCTGATGTTCACATTGGTCGTTACGATTGAATGGTAACGGAACTAAAGAACGGGAATAAAAATATGATCCAGAAAAACTGGCAGGAACTTATTAAACCCAATAAGGTTGAATCATGTGCACATGATAATCCAAATATTATAAGTGTGATTGCTGAACCTCTTGAGCGTGGTTTTGGTTTAACGTTAGGAAATGCGCTTCGTCGCGTTTTGTTATCTTCGCTTCGTGGTGCTGCTATTACTGCTGTGCAGATTGACGGTGTTTTGCACGAATTTTCATCGATTCCAGGTGTGCGTGAGGATGTTACGGATATTATTCTGAATATAAAAGAAATTGCGCTTCGTATGGAAGAAGAAGGGCCTAAACGTGTCGTCGTTTATAAAGAGGGGCCTGGTGTCGTGAAAGCGGGAGATATCAGTACAGTTGGGGATATGGAAATTCTAAATCCAGATCATGTTATTTGTACTCTTGATGAAGAAGCTGAAATTCGTATGGAATTTATTGTCAACACAGGAAAGGGGTATGTGCCATCTGATCGTAATTGTGTTGATGATGCACGTATAGGGCTTATTCCAATTGATAGTCTTTATTCACCTATCCGTAAGGTATCTTATAAAGTAGAAAATACACGCGAAGGTCAAGTTCTCGATTATGATAAATTAACGCTCACGATTGAAACAAACGGTGCTGTTAATGGTGAGGATGCTGTTGCTTTTGCAGCACGCATTCTTCAGGATCAATTATCGTTATTTATTAACTTTGAAGAGCCACAGAAGGAGCCTGTTGAAGAGGCTGATTCTGAGCTTTCTTTTAATCCTGCACTTCTCAAAAAAGTGGATGAATTAGAACTTTCAGTTCGTTCGGCAAACTGTCTTAAGAATGATAATATTGTTTATATTGGTGATCTGATTCAAAAAACAGAATCTGAAATGCTTCGGACACCGAATTTTGGTCGCAAATCGTTGAATGAGATTAAAGAAGTTTTGGCGTGTATGGGTTTACATCTTGGGATGGAGATTCCTGCGTGGCCGCCTGAAAACATTGATGATCTTGCAAAACGTTATGAAGATCAATATTAAAATTAGAATTTAAGGAGAGGGCTTATGCGCCATAGTAAGTCAGGACGCAAGTTGAACCGTACTGCCAGTCACCGTAAAGCGATGTTTGCAAATATGGCAACTTCGTTGATCGAGCATGAGCAGATTGTGACAACGCTTCCAAAGGCTAAAGAAATTCGTCCTATTGTTGAAAAACTCGTTACTCTTGGTAAGCGTGGTGGTTTGCATGCGCGTCGGCAAGCTATTGCAGCACTTCGTGATGCAGGAAAGGTTGCAAAATTATTTGATACGCTTGCGCCACGTTATGCATCACGCAACGGTGGGTATTTGCGTATTATGAAAGCGGGGTTTCGTACCGGTGATAATGCGCCCATGGCTGTTATAGAATTTGTTGATCGTGATGTTGAAGCGAAGGGTGCTGGGGATCGTGCTCGCATGGAAGCTTCTGAGAATGAAAAGGGAACATCTTCGTAGAGTTTTTTATTCTGTTGGATTTTTAAAGGCCGCCTTGTCTTGGGCGGTTTTTTTGTGAGCATTTTTAAGTTTGTTTTAGTTGAGAAATAGGTGCAGAGAGAAAATTATAGAATATTGAATTATCTTATTTTTATAATATTTATTGTTCAAATAGGTTGTTTTTATTCTCTATTATGAAATATTAATAGAGGTCCTTAATTTGCGGGGATACGTTTTTTTATTCTATTAATCTTCAACAGAATGTGCTGATTTTATAAGGAGTGGATTATGAGGTATTCTTTTTGGGTGCGGATTTTTTTTGCAATTATGATGCAGATATCATTTGATCATGTATATGCTCATGTTCCTCAAACACAAACAGAAATCACCCTTTCATTTGCTCCTTTAGTTAAAAAGACAGTTCCATCTGTTGTAAATATTTATGCAGCTCGACAAATTAGAGCTCGATCACCTTTTGAAGGCGATCCATTTTTTGAGCAATTTTTTGGTCGTTTTCAAAATAAATTTCCTGTTCGTAAGCAATCGTCATTAGGATCAGGGGTGATTGTTGATGCACGTGGTTTGATCGTTACAAATTACCACGTCATTAAAGATGCAAGCGAAATTAAAGTGGCTTTTTCTGATGGACGGGAGTTTGAGAGTAAGGTCGTGCTCAAAGATGAAGCAACTGATATTGCAATTCTTGAAGTTAAGGAAAAAGATGCTCAATTTCCGGCTCTTTCTTTGGGAAATTCTGATACTGTTGAAGTTGGTGATCTTGTTCTTGCTATTGGTAATCCCTTTGGTGTTGGTCAAACAGTTACAAGTGGTATTGTTTCAGCGCAAGCGCGTACACGTGTTGGGATTTCTGATTTTGACTTTTTTATTCAAACAGACGCAGCCATTAATCCAGGGAATTCTGGTGGCGCTTTAATTGATATGAAAGGTCAGTTAATCGGAATTAATACGGCTATCTATTCGCGTTCCGGTGGTTCTGTAGGGATTGGTTTTGCTATTCCAGTTAATCTTGTAAAAGTGATGCTTGATACTGTTAAACGCGGTGGAAAATATTTTGTGCCGCCTTATATTGGGGCTTCTTTTCAAAATGTTACAGCTGATATTGCTGGTGGTTTAGGTTTAGAACGTCCCTATGGTGCTCTGATTATTGAAGTTATCAAAGATAGTCCTGCTGAAAAAGCTGGATTGAAAGTAGGTGATGTTATTTTGAGTGTGCAGGGGGTACGCGTTGACAGTCCAGATAGTCTTGGTTATCGTTTGATGACAGCTGACGTTGAGCATAGTCTTGCCTTGGAATATTTACGAAGTGGAAAAACTTTAAAAACACAAATAACAGTTTCATCAATATCAGAAACTGCATTTTTAAAATCTGAAAAAATTACGGGTGACAGTCCTCTTGCTGGTGCTGAGGTGTTAGATTTAACACCGCAAAATAGTCGACGTTTTCATCTTCCTATATCTGCAAAAGGGGTTGTGATTACCAATCTTGAGGAAATGAGCAATGCAGCTGGAATTTTTCAGTCAGGAGATATTCTACGTGTTGTAAATGGCCATAAAATTCAAACAGTTCATCAGTTGAAAAAGGTTCTTATGCAAGGTCGCTCAAATATGTGGCAATTGGAATATGAACGTGATGGTATGTATATTCGCCAATTTATTCGTTGAGGTTTTTTTTTGAAGAAAGATTTTTTTACTTCGTCGTTTGATTTTCAAGTTAATAAAAATCAGCCACTTGCAGAAAGAATGCGCCCTTGTTCTCTCAATGATGTTGTGGGACAAAAGCATTTGATTGGAGAGGATGGTTTGCTTTCACGTATGGCGGCAACAGGCTCAATTGGATCGATGATTTTTTGGGGACCTCCAGGGACGGGAAAAACGACCGTTGCACGTTTGTTAGCCCTTGAAACAAATTTCGCGTTTGAACAGGTTTCTGCTATTTTTACAGGAGTTTCTGAACTTAAAAAGATTTTTGAAGTTGCGCAGAGGCGTTTTATATCTGGGGATAAAACACTTCTCTTTGTTGATGAAATTCATCGGTTTAATCGTGCACAGCAGGATAGTTTTCTTTCTGTGATGGAAGAGGGTACTGTGGTACTTATAGGTGCAACAACCGAAAATCCTTCTTTTGAACTGAATGCTGCCCTTCTTTCGCGTGCACGTGTTTTAACATTTCTTTCTCATGATCATGAAAGTTTGGACATGCTTTTGAGGCGTGCTGAAGAAGTGGAGGGAAAAACTCTTCCCTTGGATAATGATGCCAGAGACGTTTTGATAGAGATGTCTGATGGTGATGCGCGGGTTGCGTTAACATTGGCAGAGGAAGTTTGGTCTATTGCGCCATTGGGAGAGATTCTTGATGTTGTTGCTTTGCAAAAAGTTATTCAGCGTCGTGCGCCTATTTATGATAAAGGACGAGATGGGCATTATAATCTCATTTCAGCGTTGCATAAATCCGTTCGTGGATCTGATCCTGATGCTGCGCTTTATTATTTGGCACGTATGTTGGATGCTGGTGAAGATCCTCTCTATATTGGGCGAAGATTGGTTCGTATGGCCGTTGAAGATATTGGTTTGGCGGATCCTCAAGCTCTTGTCATTTGTAATGCAGCAAAAGATGCCTATGATTATTTAGGATCACCAGAAGGAGAGTTGGCCTTGGCGCAAGCATGTCTTTATGTTGCAACTGCGCCAAAGTCAAATGCAGCATATCTTGCGTATAAAGCAGCACTGCGTTGTGCACGCAAAAATGGCTCTTTACCACCTCCTAAGCATATTCTTAATGCTCCTACGAAATTTATGAAGGAAGAAGGGTATGGAAGTGGTTATTGTTATGACCATGATGAACCAGATGCTTTTTCAGGACAAGAATATTTTCCCGAAAAACTTGGACGTCAGAGTTATTATAAACCAGTTGAGCGTGGTTTTGAGCGTGAAATTGTGAAACGTCTTGAGTGGTGGCAACAGTTGCGCAAAAAACGTAAAGATCAAAATAAAATTTGAGTTGAAATACGTTTTTTATTGATCTCTTATGTTATTGTATGAGAAATTTAGCTTATATTTTAAACAATTTATTGCATTGCTTGTAGAGATTTTTTTGATATCTTCAAAAGTGCATATTTTTTCAAATTTAAATATATCATTCAACTTTTAAGCTGCTTTATTTTTTTTGGTTTTATTAAATAATATATTGACTTATAATGATAATTGACTGTTTCGTAAGTTGAATGAAAGTTTCAAATACCGTAAATTTCTCTCATCCCAAGTCTGTTATTTGTTGAAGCAATCAAGTTATTCGCTTGCATGTTACAAGCAGGATTAGCGTGTGATAAAAACTGTACAAGAAAGGACTAAAAATCCCTCCTATGAATTGTCTCAAGTGCCGAGAGCTGTTGCAATATTGGAGGATGATAAATAGTGTGATGGTGCCGGCTTGCTCCTTCTATAGAGTAAAGATGGTGGTGCCTAAAGGGTTTTGCAGTATACCACATTCATAGGTGTTGTCACAAAATGAGCTTGGAAGTTTTGAGAGATGTTTCTTAAATCAAGTGCATGAATATGCAACACAATAGCGTTTTGTTCTTCGATGCAATAGGGTATGAGGTTGATTGATGATGCGTTTTTTGTGTGATCAATAGCGGGAGAATTCTTAGTCTCTCAAGTATTTAATCAAAGGGATAAGCAGAAGGGTTGTAGAACATTGTGTTTAAAATTAAATTGTTCCTTTTCTAGAGAGATATAAATATGTTAACTATGCTCCCATAGAGATATTACTTTATTGGAGTTTATTATGTGTCATAAGATAAGCAATGCCAATTCTTTATTGTGATGGTCATGAATGTTTATGGACATAATGTGGAGATAGGAATGGAAATAGTCTGTGAAACTCTAAACTCAAGCCTTTAGTTAAATTAAAAGTACAGTATACACTAAAGTTTTAGGTTATTATGAATTCGGTCAAGGATATAATCGTGGATAAAACAAAAGCTCTCGATGCTGCTCTCTCACAAATTGAACGTTCTTTTGGTAAAGGCTCGATTATGCGTCTTGGGCAAAAAGAGCAGGTTGTTGAAATTGAAACAATTCCAACAGGGTCGTTATCCTTGGATATTGCTTTAGGGATTGGTGGATTACCGAAGGGGCGTATTGTTGAGATTTATGGACCAGAAAGTTCTGGGAAAACAACATTGGCTCTCCATGCTATTGCTGAGGCACAGAAAGGTGGTGGGATTTGTGCTTTTATTGATGCAGAGCATGCGCTTGATCCTATTTATGCGCGTAAGCTTGGTGTTGATTTAGAAAACTTGTTCATTTCTCAGCCAGATACCGGTGAACAGGCATTGGAAATTACAGAAACGTTGGTTCGTTCTGGTGCCGTTGATGTGCTTGTTGTGGATTCTGTCGCAGCTTTAACACCGCGAGCAGAAATTGACGGTGAAATGGGTGATGCTTTGCCCGGATTGCAAGCTCGGTTAATGAGTAAAGCGTTACGAAAATTAACCGCAGCAATTTTTCGCTCTAACTGTATGGTTGTTTTTATTAATCAAATTCGCATGAAAATTGGTGTGATGTTTGGTTCTCCTGAAACGACAACGGGTGGAAACGCTTTAAAGTTTTATGCTTCTGTTCGTTTAGATATTCGTCGCATTGGATCCATTAAAGATAGGGATTCAATCGTTGGTAATCAGACGCGCGTTAAAGTGGTGAAAAATAAATTGGCACCTCCATTCAAACAGGTTGAGTTTGATATTATTTATGGTGAAGGTATTTCCAAAGTAGGTGAATTGATTGATTTGGGTGTCAAGGTTGGTGTTGTTGAAAAATCTGGTGCATGGTTTTCTTATAATTCTCAGCGTTTAGGGCAGGGGCGTGAGAATGCAAAGCAGTTTTTACGTGAACATGTGGAAATAGCTACAGAGATTGAAGCAGCTTTGCGCCAAAATGCTGGTTTGATTGCGATTGAATTGTTAGAAAATGCAGGGTCAGAAAATATAGAAAGTGATGAAGCCATTTGATGGGGGGGGTCGTCTATAATTTTTTTTCTTTAAGATTTTTCTGTTTTTTTGTTTGAGTTTTTAAATACGCAGTCATTTTTTTCTCAATTTTTTAAAACAAATATTCCATTTTTGATTAAATTGACTCCATGCGTGGCGAAGAGGATTTAATGAGGGGGGATTTTTCTTTTATGGTTTTGTGCTGTATTGAGCAGGTGTCAACATGAATAGTGTTAATAATATTCGGTCAACATTTTTGGATTATTTTCATCGTAATGGGCATAAAGTTCTTTCTTCTAGTCCGCTTGTTCCGCGGAATGATCCTACACTTATGTTTACAAATGCAGGGATGGTGCAGTTTAAAAATGTTTTTACTGGACTTGAACAACCTTCTTATACGCAGGCAACAACGGCACAAAAATGTGTTCGTGCAGGTGGAAAGCATAATGATCTTGATAATGTTGGTTATACGGCGCGCCATCATACATTTTTTGAAATGCTGGGTAATTTTTCTTTCGGTGATTATTTCAAAGAAGAAGCTATTTTTTTATCATGGAATCTTTTAACAAAGGAATTTTGCCTGCCAAAAGATAAATTGTTGGTGACAGTTTATCAGAGTGATGATGTTGCTGCTGAGCTGTGGCGTAAAATTTCAGGTCTTCCAGATGAAAAAATTGTTCGTATTGCGACGGCTGATAATTTTTGGTCGATGGGAGAAACAGGCCCTTGTGGGCCTTGTTCGGAGATTTTTTATGATCATGGTGATGAAATATGGGGCGGTCCTCCTGGAAGTGCTAATGAAGATGGGGATCGCTTTATTGAGATTTGGAATCTTGTTTTTATGCAATATGAGCAAGTTTCCAAGGAAGAACGTGTTAACTTACCTCACCCTTCTATTGATACCGGTATGGGGTTAGAGCGTATTGCTGCTGTTTTACAGGGCGTTCATGATAATTATGATATTGATCTTTTTCGTGCATTAATTGCTGCATCAGAAGAAATTACAGGGATTGAGGCAAAGGGTGATTTTATTGCCAGCCATCGTGTCATTGCTGATCATCTTCGCTCATCTGCATTTTTGATTGCTGATGGTGTGCTTCCTTCTAATGAAGGAAGAGGATATGTTTTACGTCGTATTATGCGTCGTGCTATGCGTCATGCGCATCTTCTTGGTGCTAAAGAGCCCTTAATGTGGCGACTTTTGACTGCTTTAATTCGCGAAATGGGACAAGCTTATCCTGAGTTGACACGTGCTGAATCTTTGATTTCAGAAACTTTAAGGTTAGAAGAAATACGTTTTCGTAAAACGCTTGAACGAGGACTTGGTTTGTTGAACGAAGCAAGTACCGATCTTAAAGAAGGAGACTATTTGAATGGTGAAGTTGCTTTCAAACTTTATGATACCTATGGTTTTCCGCTTGATTTGACGCAAGATGTTCTTCGTCGTCGCGGAATATCTGTTGACGTTGGTGCTTTTGATAAAGCGATGGAACGCCAAAAAGAGGAAGCACGTGCCAATTGGTCTGGTTCTGGAGAAGCTGTAACAGAGAAAATCTGGTTTTCTGTTCGTGATCAAGTGGGGGCCACAGAGTTTTTAGGTTATGAAACTGAGACAGCGAAAGGTATTCTTACAGCTCTTGTATGTGATGGTAAAATTGTTGATCATATTTCTTCAGATCAGAAAGCTATGCTTGTTGTTAATCAGACACCTTTTTATGGTGAATCTGGTGGGCAAATTGGTGATAGCGGTATCATTTCTGGTGAAAATTTTATTTTTAAGGTGCATGATACCCAAAGAAAGGGTGATGGTGTTTTTATCCATATTGGGGAGGTGAAATCTGGTCAGGCATCGAGGTCTGATTGTGTAGAATTAACGGTTGATATTGTTCGTCGTAAGAAAATTCGTGCGAATCACTCTGCTACTCATTTGTTACACGAAGCTTTACGCCAAACATTGGGGGACCATGTTACACAAAAGGGTTCTCTTGTATCGCCAGATCGGTTGCGTTTTGATTTTTCCCATCCAAAATCCGTTTCACCAAAAGAGTTGAAAAAAATAGAAGATTTAGCCAATGAGATTATTTTGCAAAATAGTAAAGTAATAACGCGCCTCATGGCTGTAGATGATGCCATTTCTGAAGGAGCCATGGCATTGTTTGGTGAAAAATATGGTGATGAAGTTCGCGTTGTTTCTATGGGGGAGCCACTTGAACAGGAAAGATTAAAAAAGCGTTGGTCAATTGAGCTTTGTGGAGGGACACATGTGGAGCGAACAGGTGATATTGGTTTAATTCATATTGTTTCTGAAAGTTCTGTTTCAGCTGGAGTGCGGCGTATTGAAGCTTTAACAGGCAAAGAAGCACGTCTTTATCTTAGCCGCCAAGATGAACGTATTCATGAAATCGCTGATCTTTTAAAAACTTCTTCTGCTGGTGTGGAAGAACGGGTGCGAATTTTGCTTGATGATCGTCGTAAACTTGAAAAAGAATTGAATGATGTACGCAAGAAAATGATGTTGAGTGGTGGGGTAACAGAAAGGAGCCAAGGTGATATTACCATCATCAATGGGCTTTCTTTTACTGGACGCATTGTTAAAAATATTTTACCACGGGATCTTAAGGCGCTCGTCGATTCTGAGAAAAAACAAATTGGATCTGGAGTGGTTGCTTTTATTAGTGTCTCGGAGGATGGAAAAGGGAGTGCTGTTGTCGGTGTTACGGATGATTTAACGGATAAATTAAATGCTGTAGATCTCGTTCGTATTCTTTCAGCGATGCTTGGTGGTAAAGGTGGAGGTGGCCGTTCTGATATGGCACAGGCTGGTGGTCCTGAGGGGAACAAAGCTGATGAAGCATTTGCGGCACTAAAAGATTTTCTTGAAAAAAATTAAATTAAATCATTCTGCATAGGTGTTTTTTACATTGTTATATTGGGTTGGCATCTATGTATCATGAATATCTGTCTGGTGTATTTCTGAAATGCAGATACAGCGTAATTGGGGGAAATACAATTGTAAAGATAAAGACAGTGTTTGTCTTTATCACCACTGTATCATTTGGCTTTATAGCTTCCAAGCGTTTTAGGAATCACCTTTTTAAGATAAGATAGACTATGCAGCACTTCATGCTTTGCTGTGTATTCTTTTACTAGGGAGACTAGTTATTGTGTTGCTCTTATAGATTTTTTGAAGAAACATCTCTTTTTATGAAAGGAATAGTACAAGATTTATTGCATACGATTATCCTTATAAAGTTAAAAGCTGTCATTATTCTATTAGTTTTCAAATGAATAAAATCTCTTTTCTTGAAAAGGCTTATAAAGAGTTGTTGTATCTTAGAGCTATTGTGTTGTTTTTATTTTGCTTGTTATGTACAAGAAAACAGTTTTTTGGTTTATTATTAAAAGGTTTTGAAAAGAATATTCTCCTATCTTTATAAATCTTTATTTCAAGTTATAAAGTAATGAATTATCAATATAAATCAAATGAATATCACATAAATCTAAAGATTTAGATTAATATCTAATTTATTTATGATAAAATTGCTTTAATGTATTGAATTATAATGATAATTTATCGTTTTATCTTTTGAATAAGAGCTACGAATATTCGTAGGGTTTTATTATTTCAAATTCTGTGTATGTTAAATTAATCAAAACCACTCATGAATGTCGTTGTGAAATGGGCTTAAGAGCATTGAAAAATGTTTCTTAAAAAAGTCATATGAATGTGCAAAACAATGATGTTCTGTTCTTTATGAGAGGACTATAAAGAAAGTGATAAACAAAAGTGCAAAGCAATACATAATATTCATTATTTAAAAGATATTACTTTAGTTCGTTTTGAAATTCGTAAAGCTGAGTTAAAAGAAGACGGTAAAACTGGAAATTGTTTTTACCTTTACATTTTCCCTAAATGAGAATGTATACTCGTCAGTATGCACAGATATAGGAAAATATTTTTGTTCTAATCTAGTAAAATTGCAATAGCAGAGAAAATACTAAACTGTTTTAATATTTTTCTTAAATACCTAAAATGGATTGTGGCATTTTTAGAAATCTTTTTACTTGTATCATATATAAGAACTCTTATTGTATTGAAGAGGATTTTTTGGCTTGAAAAAGAGTATTAATTTTATGATGCTATGGCTTCATGTAAGGGGATAACATTTTCTCCTTCTCTTTCTGGTGGTTTGATTGTTAAACCACTTGCCTTTAAAAAATTAGAGAAACGTCCCCCTTTATCGATCAATTCTTGAAAGTTTCCTTTTTCCATTAAGTGACCATGATCCAGAAAGAGTATCACATCAGCATTGCGTACTGTTGAGAGGCGATGTGCTATAATAAAAGTAGTGCGGTTATGGCTTATGCAATCGAGAGCATCTTTGACACGTGCCTCTGTTTCAACATCAAGAGCGCTTGTTGCTTCATCTAGAATGAGAATAGGGGCATTTTTTAAAACAGCGCGTGCAATTGCTAGTCGTTGTTTTTCTCCACCTGATAATTGAGATCCTCGTTCGCCCACCATTGTGTTATAACAATCAGCTTTTTTTAGAATAAAATCGTGAGCTTCTGCTATTTTTGCTGCTTCATAAAGTTCTTCATTCGTTGCGCTCGCTTTTCCTATTGAAATATTGTCATGAATAGTACGGTTGAAAAGACCCGAGTCTTGAAATACTGTTGCTAGAGATTTGCGTAAAGATTCGCGATTGATTGAGCATATATTTATTCCATCAATGGAGATATGCCCAAGGGTAGGGTCGTATACGCGCTGCAACAGATTGATCAATGTTGTTTTTCCAGCCCCTGTTGGTCCTACAATCGCAACAGTTTGTCCTGCTTTAACTTCAAAGGAAATATCAAAAACACCTTGAGAAGAATTTGGGAATTGATAGGTCACGTGATGAAATTGTATGGCGCCTTTAACATTTTGGAGGGAAGGAAGATTTTGCGGTTCGTTAACATGAAAGGTTGAGTCTTCCATTTCAAAAAATTCTTGCAGTTTTGCTTGTGAGGATATTGCACAATTAATAAAATTGCTCATTTGGTCTAGGCGGCTAATCATGAGTTGTGCAAATCCAACAAAAGCAACGACTTCACCTACTCGTAATTGATCTTTTGCAACAAAAAAAGCTCCAAGGAGAAGAACACAAACGATTGAAATTGTTGAAGCCATTCGATTTAAGCCACTGGCGAGCGCCCACCAATTGAGAACAGGATTTTGTGCTTTAAGAAGAGCATTTGTATGTTGATGCAGTATGGAAGTTTCTTCTTTTATTCGGTTATAACTTTGTACAATGGAAACATTAGAGATTGAGTCACTGACATGTTTAAAAAGGTTATGATGATAGCATTCTACAGCGGCTTGTCCGTCTTTTGTTTTTCGCATCACTAAACGTGCAATTAATACATAAATGATGGCAAGCACAACCAAGACTATTGAAAGACGCCAATTCATATTAAACGCTATGGGGATGAGAACCAATAAGGCGACAAGCGTTGAGAGATGTTGGCGCATAAAATCAAGCCATATGGTTGACATGGAATCTATTGCGCGCAAAAGTGTATGGAGTGCGTTGGAAGTTCCACGTTGTTGATGCCAAATTAAAGGCATGGCAATGATACGTTCGAAAGATTCCGTTAAAACCGTTAAGCGGCGTCTATGGGCTAAGCGGTCAGCACCGCGAGCAACAAGGACATAAGCAATAATATGTGAAAGTCCAAAACAAACCCAAATGGCAAGAGTAGGGATGATAGCTGTTTTGTCTGTAATAGAATCAATAACTTGTCCAAATAAAATAGGTTCTGCAATAGTGATAATAGCTAATATAACATTAGCGGTACAGATTAAAAGGGATGCATTTTTTTCTCTATTTAGGTAAGTGAGAACACGTGCATAGGTTTTGAATAAGGACACGGTTAATTATCTCCATTCGCTATTAAGCGTAAAGGCTGTTGATTTTTACAACGCTTAGTTTTTAGCTAATAAAATTTGGACGTTAAGAAAAGGAAATTTTGGATACTAACTGTAATATGGTGTGATAAAACCAACTAAAATATGAATTTTTGTGTTTATAAAGGCGCAAAAATAGATCAATAAAATTATCAGGTAAGGGAATTTTCATGGCAGGCATAGAAATAAAAAAAGTTGAGGCAGATGAAAATGGAATGCGCTTAGATCGCTGGTTTAAAGTGCATTATCCAGGACTTGGTTTTGGAGCTTTGCAAAAATTGTTGCGTTCTGGTCAGATACGGGTTGATAGTGGACGTGTTAAAGCTGATACGCGTCTTTGTATAGGGCAAGCTGTTCGTATTCCACCTCTCCCTATTAATGACAAGGAGAGTCTTTCAATAACGGATAAAACACTTCGTGGGCAGGATGATGGGACCGTTTTGAAAAAAATGCTGCTTTATGAAGATCCAAAGGTATTTGTTTTTAATAAACCAGCTGGATTGGCTGTACAAGGAGGCTCTGGTTTAACACGTCATATGGATAGTATGCTTGAGGTATGGCGCAATAAAAAAGGTGAAAAGCCGCGTTTGGTTCATCGTCTTGATCGTGAGACGTCGGGTGTGCTTATTGTTGCGCGATCAAGGGGAGCTGCTCAGTCCTTAACTGCTGCTTTTAGAGCGCGAGAAACAAAAAAGACTTATTGGGCGTTGGTTCGGGGTGTGCCTAAAAAAAAGCAGGACAAAATTTCAACGTGGATGGTTAAGGAAATGACTGCACAAGGTGACAAAATGCGTGTTTGTGAACATGGGGAACCAGATTCATATCATGCGGTTTCCTACTATCGCGTTTTAGATACGCGAGGGCGGGCTCTTTCGTGGCTTGAAATGGAACCCTATACAGGGAGAACACATCAGCTTCGTGTGCATGCAGCCCATATGGATCATCCTATCATTGGCGATACAAAGTATTTTTTTTCTGATAGTAATTGGACATTACCAGGAGGAATTCAAAATCGTCTTCATCTTCATGCACGTCGTATTCGTATTCCGCATCCTTCAGGAGGAATATTGGACATTGTTGCACCTTTACCACCTCATATGGTCCAAAGTTTTAATCTTTTATCTTTTAATGAGAGTGATGCTGAAACCGACTAAACAAACTTCATTTGTTCTTTTTGATTGATACAAATTTTATCTATAAATTTGATAAGATGAATAGGGCATCATTTGAAGAAAGTTTTTGATAAGTCGATCGCTATGAGAAAATTGTGTTTTTGAGTGATGAAATTTTCGAATATCATGGCTTTCTTTCTACAGATCTTTATCCATATTGATTGTATTGTTATTTTGGATATGATGTATCGTTTAATAATCTGAGTTTATGAAGCTGCTCCTTTGAATTATCTACAGAGGTCATATATTGGGGAGGCGTGTCTGTTGAGGGAGATGAGTTAGATAAAATCTGAAAGATATTTACTAAAATAGTGAAAGCAATTTTAGTTTTTTCATGGGGAATAATGGAGGCATTTTATAGTAATGCTGAGGGAAAGTAGCCTCTCAAAAAATTCCTATTGTCAAGGATTTTTGTTTTGTTATCAATGTGGTTTGATATGCTTATAGTATAGATTTATGCTTTGTATCTTTGCTTACACAATGAAGCCTTCTTAGCAAAGCTCTCCTTTCAATGACCAATTATTTTTCTACTTACTTAGTTTATCCAAAAGATTATCTTTCATAAAAGAAGAAATAAGTTTTTAGTATCTTAATGCTTCATTGAAGTGAACTCATCACATTGAAAAAATATCTAGACAAAAAATTGGAGATAAAACGTCAGACGCGTTTTATTGCTCTAAGGAGGGCTTGAACACTTCTGTTTTTTCTAGTGAACAAAAACAGATATTTATTATGGAAACATTCAAAGGGGGGATAAGTTGAAATTAGGAGTGACTGATGGGATCATTATTGATTGACGTTAATAACGTCTCAAAAATATATCGCAACATTGACAGAGGAATTGGTTTTAAAAACAAGGTCTTTTCTCTCTTCAAGCCGGTTTATACAAATCATCATGTGTTAAAAGACATGAGTTTCACCCTCTTTTCAGGGCAATCGTTAGCAATTCTTGGCCCTAACGGAGCGGGTAAATCGACACTGATTAAAATACTTTCTGGTATACAATACGCTGATGAGGGATGTGTTAAAGTCCTTGGTGTTGATCCTTATAAAGCGAAGAAAAATCTGTTCAAGTCTTTGGGTGTGGTCTTTGGTCATAAGAATTGTTTATGGTGGGATTTGCCCTTACGCTACAGTCTGGATATGGTTCAACCATTATATGGTCTTGAACGCGCCTCTTTTACCCGTGATCTTAAAGAGATCGCTGAGTTACTGGGTCTTGAGCATATTATGGATAAGCCAGTGCGGATGCTTAGTCTGGGTGAGAGAGTGAAAAGTGAATTGGCATTTAATCTCTCCTTTAGACCTAAACTGTTGTTTCTCGATGAGCCAAGTATTGGTCTTGATCTTACATCTAAGCATGAAATCAGGGAGCTTCTTAAAAAACTGAAAAGGGAGCGTGGCACTGGGTATATCATCACAAGTCATGATATGGGAGATATTGATGGATACGTTGATGATATTATTCTCTTGCATAAAGGAAAGAAACAGTTTCATGGTAATCTTCACGCGCTTAAAAATGTCATTCCTTCTTTGGTGAGAATAACGTTTTTTTGTGAACACATGGCTGTACCTTCAGCTGTTGTAGAAAAAATTGATGAGATTGCGTTGAAATTATCTACTTCTTTAAAAGATAAGCACTTTAACGCTGAAGAATGCTCGCTGGAGGTTTCGCTGCCCCGTGAGGATTTTGCGCGTTTTGTACGCGAAATTACAACCAAATTGAACTGTACGTTCTCTGTATCCACTCCCTCGCTTGAAGAGATGCTCCGTGTTAAATTTAAAGAATTTATCTAACCACTGCTTTGGTATGTTTCTTTTTGCCAAGAATGGATTACTCACTGTTCTAAGTGATAGAGCAATGTTTTTTACCGATATTATCATTGGGACACTTTCGCCATTTGTTATTCAACTTCTATTATGGAATGCACTTTTCTCTGATACGGGCAACACCATAAATGGCTTTAGCTTTTATGATATGATGTATTATTATGCTTTTGCTTTAGTCCTAGGTCGCTTAAATAATGGTTATAATGTGATTAAGTTTTTCTCTCATCATGTTAAAGAAGGCCAATTAGAAGTATATCTTACAAAGCCCTTTAGTTATATGACACAAATGCTTTTTACTTTTTTAGGGGAGAGTGTATTATATAGCATCCCATTATTGGCTCTTTTTATTGTTAAGCTTGTTTTATCCTATGAAAATATTCTGGGATTGGTCATCGCTTTTCTGTTCTTTTTTCTGGTTGTTATTCTATCACAATTGCTTTGTTTTTTAATCTCTTTTGGAATTGCTTTATTAAGCTTTTGGGTGATTGAGTACAATATATTACTCTCTTTTAGTATTCTTAGTTCAGCGCTTCTTGGGGGTGTTCTTTTACCACCATCTTTTTGGCCGGTGTGGCTTATTCCGCTTATGCAATTTAATCCTTATCGTTTCATGATATCCGCTCCTGCCGAGTTTTTCGCGACGCAAAATTTAGCGTTGTTTCAGCAGTTTATTTTCGGAAGTTTTACTTATATTTTGTGTTTTTTATTCTTAATTTATATCGCTTGGAATAAAGGGATGAAAGCATATAATGGAGCAGGTGGTTGAGATGAAAATCATCCTTCATTTTATCAGTCTGAATATCCGCCGACAGATTGTTTATGGTAAGAATTTGGCTGGGGAGTTTATTCTTTCTCTATGCTATTATTTTATTCAATTCATATTTATTGATAGAGTATCTTCTTTTTCAGGAAAGATCGGTAACTATAGCAGAGATGAAATCCATTTTATCTTTGTTGTCTTTGTTTTACTTGGAATATTTTTGAATATTTTTATTAATTCTATTGAAACGTTTTTTGAAAAAGTAGCGGATGGTAAAATTGAACCATACTTGATAAAGCCCGTTTCAATTTGGTTGTTGATGTTGTTTGGTTGGTGTAAACCTCTTAATTTGATCAAGCTCTTTGTCCTTTATGTTAGTGCCTATTTATTTGTATCATTACCGAATATTTCTGATCTTAAGCTAAGATGGATCTCTTTTGTTGTTGCAATATTTTGTGTTTTTATTGTCAATATTTGTTTTTTTCTGATGTTCAATTTTATAACATTTATTATTAGCCGTAAGATGCCTGTCGAATATTTTCATGAAATGATTTATGAGCTTTCATTTGTGCCAATAGGAATTTATCCTTTAAGCATCGTAAAATGGCTTTTGTTTATGCTTCCCATGGCTTTTTCTGCTTCCTTGCCTGTGTCATTGTTGCTTGGTAAAGGCGAATGGAATATTGGATATCTTCTGTTGAGCGCTTTTCTTTCCATGGTCATGACTTTCATAAGTTATAAGAAAACAATGCGTAAATTTAATGGATTAGGGGGATGAGATGAAAGTCAGCATGATTATAAAAATAAAAAATTGAGTGAAAATTCTATCGTACTGTAAAATATCGTTATTTATGCTGGCGGTATAAGGCATGTAAAATTTACACATGAGGATTTTTTATTAGACATATTCATGCATAAAATCGGTTGTATTTCTATAGCTATGAGCAAAGAATTTACAATAAAAATCAGAGAATTAAATTTCTTGGTTTTAGATTAGTTTGAGTTTAGATGGCTGCTTGATGACACAAGCCAATGGTAAGATGGTGTACAATATTAGTAGTGCTTTCTTCTCCGAGCAAAATTTATTTTTGTTGCGTTTATAGTGCTAAAAAATTGTCAAAGATGGGTAATTTTTATATGTGCAAAATGTGGTTATTCGTGCGGATTTTGTTGGTACATTCAATATATTATTACGTGGATGAGTTTTTGCTTAAACAATAAGAAAATTGACAGAATAAAGCTTTTAAGTTGCCCGATAGAAAGCTAAGAGCTTCGCCAAACAACATGATAGCAATTATCAAGACAACAATCACATAGAGATTTTTCAGCATGCTGAGCAGTCAAAATTCAGTTAATAATTGCTTGGAAATAAAAGGATTCACCAATCCAAGCAGGCAAAAACGATGGCAACGCAACTGAGTTCAATAACATAATTAAATATATTTCTTTGTTGTACTTGTTAACTAATGGAATTATACCTAATTTTATTGTGAATTTCTTATTTTATGTTATGATTTTATTTAATATAAAGATAATTATTATGTAATATTTTAGTGTTATTATAAATATTATTATTTAATTAAATATATACAATATAAACATAATATATTTATATTATTTTAAAAAGTAATTAAATAAGATATTATTTTTTAAAAAATTATTTTCTATTTTTTTAATATTAATAAGCTCATTTTTCAATTTTTCATTAACAATGATAAGAGAAAAATGGAGTTTTACATCCTCTTTACAATAAATAAAAATGATACTTTAATCTGGTTTTGCTCTCTAAGCTTAGAGCTATACAAATGTTATTGCTTATCATTAATAAAACTAATGTGATTGATGGCGTAGAGATTACAAAGGGCTAATTTTTTTTGCATGTAATTCATATCTTTTACAAGACTTTAAAAATAACACAGAAAAAATGAGAGAGGAAGGAATAGTGAACAAGAGTGATAAGCTTTTTCATTTTCTAGTGTTATGATTACTTTTGTATTTTACGGTTCATTCATTGTATGTATGATCAATTCCAAAATTTTTATTTTAAGCTTATAGTGAATCTATATTTTAGTCTGTTATTGAAGTGTTGTCGTGATTGAGATTACAATATCACAGTAGTGAACACTCTGATTTAATAGAGAAGATTGTTTGCTAGCAAATAATCTATCCATATCAACGTTATTTAAATTTTTTTCCAAAATATATATCTATGTTAATTTTCGCGATTGATATCTTTTCTAAGATGAAAAGGGGCATGAGCTGATTTGAATATCCATAAATTTTTCGTATTAACTCAAAAAATATACGATCACATCATTTTACGGCTATTCTAGATTATCATTTTGATAAACTGAATAAGTATAGCGATGCGTCTTACAAATATTTGCAAAAATGCTTTTATTGGACATTATTAAATTTTTTATGATTTATATTTTTAATCATTTTATCTTGGTTAGAAAGAAGGTGTATTCATTTTTATTTCTCTATTTTATCTTAAAGTCGTGGAATTATATTAATGTTAGAAATTTATAATTGTGGAAGACAATGAACTTTATTAAAATTATTCCACGTTCTTGTAGAAACGCATGGCTGTGAAATCGTTGAAATGCGTAATAGCTTATGGCATTAGATTTGGCGCATTCACCAAAGTTATCCCTTATCTTACCTAATTTAGCTTTTTCAATCAAAGAGTTAAGCTGGTGCTTACGCTAATTGTAGCTGGGGCAAATATTTTTTCTCAATCTATCCTAAGGAAAAATTATTTTATAAAAATATTTATTTTACTATATTATACAAAAAATAAAAACATTATGTGTAACTAAAAAACAACA
Source organism: Bartonella sp. AP72JLCBS (assembly GCF_042195705.1). Taxonomy (NCBI): domain Bacteria; kingdom Pseudomonadati; phylum Pseudomonadota; class Alphaproteobacteria; order Hyphomicrobiales; family Bartonellaceae; genus Bartonella; species Bartonella sp. AP72JLCBS. The sequence goes on from NZ_JBHIOU010000010.1 coordinate 31,976, forward strand.
TATTGATATTTTTATATATTATAAAATCATAATAATATTTATGATAATAAAGCTAAATTTATAATAAAAACAATAAAATAATTTTATTTTAACATATTTTTATCATTAAACTACATAATGTAAAGTACAAATAAAATAATTGACAATTATTAAATAAACATGTAACGGATATATTGTAAGTGTAATATAATATAAAAATAACAATTAAAATAAAATTATTAATTAAATTTTGTATTATATTTTTATTATCAGAAGATAAATATACTTTATCGATAGATAACGGAATGTTTTCTATTTAGAGGGGGCGGTAAAGAAAATTTATTTTACTAAATGTTGTAATTAGGTGGTTATGATGAAAATATTCAAGCATTGTATAGTATGTTTTGTTGCAGTAGCGATTTTCTTTTCACAGATTTTAAGAGCCAATGCTGATTCTTTAAATGGCAGATTTCAAAATGCTGGTTTTATTTCTGTAATGACACAGGAAAATAGAGTTATTAAAGCTGTTGATATGATTATTAGCCAGTTTGGAGGACAAGGGGCTGAGAAAAATGTCCAAAAAGTTGCGGGTTTAATGGGGTTGGAGACAGCGATTTTTGGTCTCATCGCATATCTTGTATATTTCTTTACTAGAAAGCCACCGAGTCCTAACAGAGAGACAGGTGGAAGAACATTCGATGCTTTTGCTCATAGTTCATGGGCTTTGAATTAAAAGATATTATCCTTGATAAACTTTGAATTATGCTGTTATTGAATGTTTTATATTAAATAAACCGTGATATTTAATCACGGTTTATTTATTTTTTTTAATCTTAATGACCTTGATAAGTTTATCCTTTTATATCATTAAGATATTGTTTTGTGGATGCCAGTATATGGTGCATTAAATTCAGCTAATCAGTTGCTTTTTAAATTTACTTAAATTTTTTTCTCTTCAAAATGCGCATTTGAGCTAAGTTTGTGGTTGATATTTTTTTTATGATGAAAACGCGAATGCATTAATTGAGATATCCATAAACTTTGTATATCAACTCAAAAAATACAAGGTCACACAATCTTACGACTATTTGTGGGTTTTATGTTGATGAACTGAATAAGTATAGCGATGCGTCTTACAAATATTTGCAAAAATGCTTTTATTGGAATCTTTTAATCTCTTTGTGGTTTACAATTCATTTTATCATTTTATCTTAAGCAAAGAGAATGTGGATTCATTTCTATTTCTCTATTTTATCTGAGAAGGGTGGAGTTATACGAATGTCAAAAAAAGTCATGATCGTGGAAGATAATGAGCTTAATATGAAGTTATTTCGCGATCTTGTAGAAGCGAGTGGTTATGAAACCGTTGAAACACGTAATGGTCTTATGGCATTAGATTTGGCGCGTTCATCAATGCCATCTCTTATCCTTGTGGATATCCAGTTGCCAGAGGTCTCTGGAATAGATGTTATTAAACAATTAAAAGAAGATGAAGAACTTCGATCAATCCCCGTTGTTGCTGTAACAGCTTTTGCTATGAAAGGCGATGAGGAGCGAATTCGTGCCAGTGGATGTGAAGAATATATGTCAAAGCCTATTTCTGTCCCTCATTTTATTACAATGGTAAAGCATTTCTTGGACTAAAGCTTGTTAAGTGATGATAGAAAAAATATTGAAAAGCTTATAAGATTGCTAAAGTTGTCGCGTAAATATTTTTGTGCTTTAGCACGTCGATATATTACAAGTTAGTAAAACAGATTTAAAAAATTGAAACTGAAGTTTTGAATTTTTTCGGTCTATTTTTCTTGCCTTTTATCTTAAGAGAAGAGGTTGTTTTGCATTCTTGTTTTTTCTAATCGGTATAGATTTGTTCCTACATTCATCTAAAAGTCTGTTTTAGCAGTTTAAAAAAGCCCCGTTTTTGTCCGAGGCTTTATGCATTGCAAAAATTGAAATTAACGCTTTGAGAATTGGAAAGAACGACGTGCTTTTGCTTTACCGTATTTTTTACGTTCAACAACACGACTATCACGGGTAAGAAACCCACCTTTTTTCAAGATTGAGCGAAGTTCTGGTTCGTAATAGGTTAAAGCTTTGGAAATGCCATGGCGCACTGCACCGGCTTGTCCAGAAAGACCACCGCCTGCAACGGTTGCAATAATATCAAACTGGGTATCCCTATTTGTTGCAACAATTGGTTGACGAAGAATCATTCTAAGAACAGGACGAGCAAAATATTTGTCAAATTCCTTATTGTTGATCGTGATTTTTCCAGAACCTGGTTTAATCCATACACGCGCAACAGCGTCTTTACGCTTTCCTGTTGCGTAAGCACGTCCTTGTGAATCAAGCTTCTGCACGTGAACAGGAACAACATTTTCATGTGTTTCTGTAATACTTGTTACTATGCTAAGCTCAGAAAGAGAATTAATTTCAGCCATAATCAAGCAATCCTTTTGTTTTTGCGGTTTAAAGCACCAACGTCAAGAGATTCAGGCTGTTGTGCTTCATGTGGATGTTGGCTTCCAGCGTAAACACGTAGATTCTTCAATTGACGGCGACCAAGGGGCCCTCGAGGAATCATGCGCTCTACTGCTTTTTCAATAACGCGTTCGGGAAAACGCCCCTCAAGAAGTTGACGTGCTGTACGTTGTTTGATTCCACCAATATAGCCGGTATGCCAATAATATTTTTTATCCGTATATTTTTTGCCAGTGAGAGCTATTTTATCTGCATTAATGACAATAACGTTGTCACCATCATCAACATGTGGAGTAAATGTAGCTTTATGTTTGCCACGTAAGCGGTTAGCAACAAATGTGGCAAGACGACCCAAAACAAGGTTTTCTGCGTCAATAATAACCCATTTTTTCACCACTTCAGTTGGCTTTTGTGAAAAAGTTGCCATAGAAGTATCCTTTATTAGAACCCTTTTAATATAAGGGAATTTTTACTGTTTTGCGTTGAAAATTGTTACCATAGCGAAATATTTAACGCATACTACTTGCTCTGATATAATGTCTTTTGATTGACGTCAAGAGAAAATAAAAACTTTATAAAACAACATGTTACAAGAAAGGTATTATAATACCCCATTAAAAGAAGTTTGTAGACCATTTAAACTTAAAATGAATGTTGCAAAAGACTATTTTATCTTTAACGCATGATTGTATTTTATCGTTCTTCATTATAAAATAAGAAATAATGCAGTGGTCTCGTTATTTTCTCAATGTTGAATCTTCTGCTTGTGGTCAAGCTTGGTTAGATGCCCTTGATATTCAAGGGATAAATAACGCGCGCGCTATTTCTCAAAAATTTGGCTTTCCAGATCAGTTAGCTCGAGTACTTTCAGCAAGAGATGTGGATGAAGCTGAGGCTGTTGCTTTTATTAATCCAACATTGCGTACGCTTATGCCTGATCCAGAAAGTTTTAGGGATATGCAATGCGCTGCAGAGCGCATTGTTAAGGCTCTTCTCAATCAAGAACAGGTTGCTGTGTTTGGTGATTATGATGTTGATGGTGCTTGTTCATCGGCACTCATAGCACGTTTTTTTCGTTATTTTGGTATTGAAGTCAAAATTTATATTCCTGATCGTATTGTTGAAGGCTATGGTCCGAATGAACAAGCAATGAGAATGCTTGTGCAAGAAGGCGCTCGGTTAATTATCACTGTTGATTGTGGCGCAAACAGTCCTGATGCCGTAAAAGCAGCGAGGCTTGCTGGTGCTGATGTTGTGATTTTAGATCATCATCAAATGTCAGAGATTCATCAAGAAGCTGTTGCTCTTGTCAATCCTAATCGTCCTGATGATTTTTCTAAACAGGGGCATTTATGTGCAGCTGGCGTTGTTTTTGTTACGTTAGCTTGGGTTCATCATTTGCTGCGGAAAAAACAATTCCAAGGACCGCTGCCTGATCTTTTAAGTATGCTTGATCTTGTTGCATTGGCAACCATATGTGATGTCGTTCCATTACAGGGGGTTAACCGTGCTTTTGTGTTAAAAGGGCTTCAAGTTGCTCGTTCTATGCATAATCTAGGAATAACAGCTTTAACAAAGGTTGCACGAATAGGGGAGCCGCTTAATAGTTTTCATTTAGGTTTTTTATTAGGTCCTAGAATTAATGCAGGAGGGCGCATTGGTGATCAAGCTTTGGGAGCACGTTTGCTTAGCTGTGAGAATAAAGATGAAGCGGACAGAATAGCAGAACAATTAGATCGGCTTAATCAAGAACGCCAAGAAATGGAGAATATTCAATTAGCACAAGCGGAATCTTACATTTCTTCTCTTTATCAAGATCAAGAAATACCATTGTCACTTGTCATTTCTCATAAAGAATGGCATCCGGGGATTATTGGTATTCTTGCTTCCCGCCTCAAAGAGCGTTTTTTTTGCCCTGTTTTTGCTATTGCTTTGAAAGAAGATGGAAATGGCGTAGGGTCGGGACGCTCAATTAATGGTATAGATTTAGGAGCACTCGTTCGTGAAGCTGTTACATTAAATTTATTAGAAAAAGGAGGGGGGCATAGTATGGCAGCAGGAATTACAATTCAATCAACAAAAATTGAAATTTTTCGAAAATGGCTAGAGGAAAAAGTTTCTTTAATGGTTTCACAGTTGCGTGCAAAAAAATCTCTTAGTATAGATGGTTCTCTTTCTGCTTCTGGTGTTAATGAAGCGCTGTTTGAATTGCTTGAAAAAGCAGGGCCATTTGGGGCAGGGAATGCAACACCTATTTTTGTTCTTCCCTCTCATCGACTGGTGAATCTATCTGAAGTTGGTAAAGGACATCTTCGCCTCATTGTATCTAATGTTGAAGGAAAAAAACTACAAGGAATAGCTTTTCGTGCTGTAGGGACATCGCTAGGTGATTTTCTTTTTGAAAATATTGGTGAAATGATTCATTTAGCTGGTCATCTTAGTTTGAATTATTGGAATGGAACGATCAATCCGCAACTGCGCGTGATTGACGCAGCTGCAGTGGTTTGAAAGGGATATTTTTTACATTAGATGTCTAGATTAGAAGCAAAAGTAGAGTTTTCTTGTATGAAACGAAATCGTGCTTCTGGTTTTGTTCCCATGAGACTTTCTACAGTCTTTTTTGTTTCTTGCATTTCCACGGCATCAATAGAAACACGAAGCAATGTACGTTTTTGAGGATGCATAGTCGTTTCTTTAAGTTGTTCTGCGCGCATTTCACCCAGCCCTTTAAAACGCCCGATTTCGATTTTAGCTTTTCCAGTAAATTCAGTTTTGAGCAATTCATCCTTATGAATGTCGTCACGAGCATAAGCAACTTTTCCTCCTTGCGATATTCTATAAAGGGGAGGGACGGCAAGATATAAATGTCCCTGATGAATAAGGTCAGGCATTTCTTGAAAGAAGAAGGTAATGAGCAGTGACGCAATATGAGCACCATCAACATCAGCATCTGTCATGATGATAATACGTTCATATCTGAGATCTTTTTCACGATACTTGGAGCGTGTTCCACATCCAAGAGCAAGGATCAGATCGCTAATTGTTTGGCTTGAGTTCATTTTTTCATGTGCAGCACTGGCGACATTTAAGATTTTACCACGAAGAGGTAAAATTGCTTGGTTTGCTCTATTTCTTGCTTGTTTAGCAGATCCTCCTGCAGAATCCCCTTCAACAATGAATAGTTCAGCACCCACAGCATGGTTCTGGCTACAATCTGCAAGTTTACCGGGCAGACGTAATTTACGGACAGCAGTTTTTCGACTTATTTCTCTATCTTGGCGTCGTCTAACACGTTCTTCAGCACGTTCAATAACCCAATCGAGAAGTTTTGTTGCTTCTTGTGGGGAATTTGCTAACCAATGATCAAAGGGATCGCGGATTGCATTCTCAACGATACGCTGTGCTTCAATGGTTGCTAATCGATCTTTTGTTTGTCCAACAAATTCAGGGTTACTGATAAAGACTGAAAGTATTGCGGCTGTTGAAATCATAATATCGTCAGACGTAATAATCGTTGCGCGCTTGTTTCCTATTAACTCAGCGTAGGATTTCAATCCACGCAAAAGAGCTTGACGTAATCCTATTTCATGTGTTCCGCCTTCTCCTGTAGGAATCGTATTGCAGTAAGATTGCACACAAGAATCACCACCATGCCAAGCGATAGCCCACTCAACGGAGCCATGGCCATTATTGTGGTGTGTTTTGCCAGAAAAAATTTCTGACGTTACTCGATATTCATCTTTTAGTGACGAAAGTAAATAGTCTTTAAGCCCATCGGGAAAATGAAAAACAGCTTTTTCAGGAATATTTTTTGCGCCTTCAAGTATGACGGGATCACAAGACCAGCGAATTTTTACGCCACCAAAAAGATAGGCTTTGGAGCATGTCATCTTATAGATTTTTTCTGGATCAAAAGCTGCTTTTTCACCAAAAATTTTATGATCAGGATGAAAACGAACGCGCGTACCACGACGATTATAAACATCTCCCAGATCTTCCAATCCAGATTGAGGAATACCGCGTGAGAAACGTTGGCGGTAAAGTTTTCGTTCTCGTGCAACTTCAACCTCCATATCATCAGAAAGAGCATTGACGACAGAAATTCCTACTCCATGAAGTCCACCTGCAGTTTGATAAGCCTTTCCATCAAATTTTCCCCCTGAGTGGAGTTGTGTCATAATAACTTCAAGAGTCGATTTCTCAGGCATTTGAGGATGATTTTCAACAGGAATACCGCGTCCATTATCTGTAACGGTTATATAACCGTTCCTATCTAATGAGACCTCAATAGAATCTGCATAACCCGCAACAGCTTCATCCATCGCGTTATCAATAATTTCGGCAAATAAATGATGAAGCGCTTTACTGTCTGTTCCACCAATATACATTCCAGGGCGTAAACGTACCGGCTCTAAACCCTCAAGAACTCGAATAGAGAGGGCATTATAGTCATCTTCTTGCGTATCTTTTGCACTTTTTCTTGAAATCATCGCGTTTGATTTCATTGGAGACTGCAGAGTGTTTTCTTTTGTATTTACCCGAGATTGGGCTTTATTTAAAACACTAAAAAGATCCTTTTTGTTATCGCTCATAGCGTTTAACTATCCACCTCATAAAATCAAATATTTATTAAAATAATTTTATGCCTGTTTTTTATTTAAAAATCAATGCACTTAGGAAACATCGATTGTTGGACCAAAAATTTTTTCAAAAGCGTGTTTGAGAGCAATATCAATATCATGCATTGCTACAGGGCAACCTAGATCAAGAAAGCTTGTTACACCGTGGTTTGTAATTCCACAAGGAACAATTCCTGAATAATGGGCTAAATTAGGATTAACATTGATAGAAACTCCATGAAAACTTATCCATTTGCGCACTCGAATGCCAATAGCTGCAATTTTATCTTCGGAAGAAAGATCATTTTGTTTTGATGGGCAATGAGACTGTTTAACCCAGACACCAACGCGATCTTCTCTGCGTTCGCCTTTAATATTAAAGTTGGCAAGCATCTGTATGATCCATTCTTCTAATGCACTAATGAAAGCACGAATGTCTTGTTTCCGGCGTTTAAGATCAAGCATGATATAAGCAATACGCTGTCCTGGACCGTGATATGTAAATTCACCTCCTCGTCCTGCTTCATAAACAGGGAATAAATTAGGCGCCAAAAGATCTTTTTTATTTGCACTCGTTCCCGCTGTATAAAGGGAAGGGTGTTCAAGAAGCCAAACTTGTTCATGCGCGGTTTTTGCAAGAATTTTTTCTACACGTTCTTGCATATAACGCAGAGCTTCAGGATACTCAACTAGATGATCACTTATCTTCCATTCAACGGGTGGATTTCCTAGAATTGCATTAAAATGATGTGATAAGTGATTACGATCCGTATGTTTCAATTCAAATGTCATTGGTAATATTTATCTTGATGTTTGAGTTTATTTTGTAATCAATAAAAGTGATTATAGAGTAAGGTATAGAATTGTTGAATAAAAGAGAATACGTTCATAAATTTTATCTTAAGAAGATTTGCTACGCTTAAAAATCCACGTTCCTTTTACCATCTTCCTGTTGCACCACCACCACCAGATGATCCACCACCACCCCTAAATCCCCCTCCACCCCGAGGACCACCGAACCTTCCACCAGGATATCTGCCACCGGCACTTAAGTTAAGAAACCAAGGTGTGAAGATGATCCCCAGCCAGAGATACTTTTGTGGGCCCACTTTTTTACCAAAAATCATTGCAAGAATGGGCAAACCAACGACTATAAAGAGAATGAGAAACATGATTGTATTTATAATCATTTCTTCTTTTTCAGCTTGTTTACGTTGTTCTTCAACGATTTTAGCTTTTTCTTTGATGCGAAAAGTAAAATCAGAATCACTTTCTGTAATAACTTTGATAATTGTATCAACTGCTTCAGCAATTCCTTTTTGATAATTTCCTTCGCGAAAATTAGGAATCATGAAGCTATTAATAATGACAGAGGAAAGAGCATCTGTTAGCTCTCCTTCCAAACCATATCCAACTTCGATACGTGCTGTGCGTTCATTCGGTGCAATGACCAGTAATACACCATTATTGATCTTCTTTTGGCCTAATCCCCATGTACGAAAAAGAGAATTGCTGTACGTTTCTATATCGTTGCCCGAAAGAGTAGGGAGTGTTACAAGAACAATTTGATCTCCCGTTTTCTCTTCGAGTGCTGCCAGTTTTTTTGTCAAGTCTTCCTTGGTTGCATTATCGAGCAAATGAGCCACATCATTAACATAACCTGTTAAATGAGGAAATTTTATTTGCGAACAAGCGATACTTCCCAATGCAGCAACTAAATACAGAGAGCAGATAAAAGCCCATAATTGTGGAAATACAATACGTTGCAAAGAGTATCGAAATGATTTCATTAATTAAAATTAACCTTTGGTGTTTGTTGGCTATCAGTATCGATGGTAAAAGTTGGCATAGGTTTAGCATCGCGAAACCATAATTTTGCCCAAATCATCGTCGGCATTGTTTTGAGTGCAGTATTGTAGGCACGTACTGTTTCAATATAATCGCGGCGCGCAACGGAAATACGGTTTTCTGTTCCTTCTAATTGTGATTGAAGAGCAAGAAAGTTTTGGTTTGCTTTAAGATCCGGATAGTTTTCAACAACAGCCATAAGTCGCGAAAGTGCACTTGATAAATTTGCTTGATTTTTGAGATATTGCTGCATAACTTCTGGATTATTCAACATATCTGCATTAATGTTGACTTGTGTTGCTTTAGCACGTGCTTCAATTACATTTGTGAAAACACTTTGTTCATGAGCTGCGTAAGCTTTAACTGTTTCTACAAGATTGGGGATGAGATCTGTACGACGTTGATATTGATTGAGCACTTCACTCCATGCTGCATGTGCTTTTTCTTCATTTGTTGGTATCGTATTAAATCCGCACCCACTTAAAAATGGCACTAACCATGCCAAAAAAATCACGATTGGAAATTTTTTTAATATTTTAAACATTGAAGAAGTTTGTACATTTAACATAAAGATGTCTCCACAGATATTTTATGTATTATATAGGGTTTATTTTCTTGGTGGAAAGTATTTTGAACTTTATAAACAGGCGTATTTATCAATAAATTGATATCTCTATGCGTTTTAGGTACGCTTAAGTGACTTGTTGATATTAAAATAATCATAGTAATATAGATGTCATCTTATAAAAGTTCAATAATATTTATATCAATTATTATTACAGAAAATTATATTATTTTCGTAGGAGTTTTGGGTTTTGCAACGTGCAGATAAAAATTGGAAAAGAGAAAAATGTAAGTATTAATCTTATGGAAAGATAGAAGGTCAGGGCAGTTCTTATTTTCCTCCTTTAGAAGTTATGTTTAATACATTGGATAAAAAAGGCTTTTTAATTATGTATGGTAGTAATTGAGAAGGAGGGTGAAAGTCCTATGATAGAAAGTGTTCAGCGGCAAAGTGAAAAGTTTGATGGATTGGCTAATGATTATGATCGTCCTCGCTATCCCCTTACTTTATTTAAAACCATGCTCCATCCTTTTAAGAACAAAAAGCATTTGTCCATTGTGGATGTGGGTGCTGGGACAGGCATCGCATTAGAGGGAATTGTTAAATTTTTAGGAAATGAGCACCAATATCATGCTATCGATGTATCGGCAGATATGATTAAGCAGGGGCGAAAAAAATTTCCTACGGTGCAGTGGTATCAGGGCCGTGCCGAAGACCTATTGCCTCAAATTGGCGAGGTTGATCTTGTCATTGCAGCGCAAGCGTTTCAGTGGATGGATCGTCCCAAGTTGCTTTGTCTTGTGTCAGATCAACTTCGAGTCAATGGTGTCATGGCGGTTATTCAAAATAATCGTGATTTCAGGCATAGCGAATTTCTAGAGTCTTATGAGACATTGTTAGAGAAAATGAGTCCGAACTATTCTCGGTATTATCGTAATTTTGATTTTTTACAGGAAATGAGTGGTGGCTTTGGGGTAGATCCAGAAAAGATTTTTTTTCATACGCACAATTGGACGATGATGATCCCATCTGAAGCTTTTATTGGAATGAGCCGCTCTTCAACGCAAGTGCAACGCGCTATTGCTTGCTATGGGGAAGAATATTTGCGGCAATTAGTCGCATTGATAAAGAAATATGAAGTGCAAGGCAATTTGGAGCTTTTGTATCGAAGTGAGCTCTATATGTATGCAGGATAATCCGATATCGATGATTGCTTTTGCTTTTTTAGCACATCAGAGTAGGCGGTATTCAGGAAATTAACGCCTTATTAAGGCAGATTTTGAGGGGGATGCTTTTTCTTCAGCACTCAAATTGACATCTTATTATATCTGATTTTCATTGTTCACTTGATATGAGAGAGTTTAAATAGAAAATTTATGCAGTGCATTATAGTATCGAAGCGCTTTTTTTACTGCAGTTTAACAACAGATTATTTTATAAAATAAGAAGAGGTAGATTGAATAGAAATATTTGATAATTCTTTGTTTTTATGATTGTTTTTTGTTATTAAATGAGAGTGTTTTTAATAAATTTTGACAAAAACAACTGAAAAAGTACAAAAAATTATCATAATCAGAAATTTGTAGTAAAAAAGGTAATGGCTTGGAAGCACCTTTAAAAAACAACTCATTTTGAAATTATCTCTAAATTCAGATTCAATATAACAAAAAAGTAAAATATAAATATGTTATATGGAGCATTTCTCTTTTTTGAAGATATAATATAAAAACAATATGTTAATTAAAATTTTTGATATAAGAAAACTTCTTTTATTTTTATTTTAAATAACGAGTTAGGGCGAGTCTTGTGTGGTTTTATTGAAGATGTGTTTTTCAAGGTTTAATCTGGCGCTTTAAATACAATTTTAGAAGTCGCAAATAAGCTCAATTTCTTCTCTGTTGTGATGTGTTGAATAAGTTTTTTAATTTTCTATAGAGTTTGATTTTTGCAATCATGATAGATTGTGACAGCTATCTATTTAAGGTTTTTATAAGTTTAGTAAGAATAGCTTGATAATAAATCCATTGATTTTTTCATCTTTACGCTTCATAAAAGAATAAGCCTGCACCATCCACACTTTCATCTCCCAATGTTGCGACAGCTCTTGACACGGCTCATAAGAGGAGTAGTCCTTTTTTGTACAGTTTATCCATACGCCAATTTCGCTTATGACGTGCAAGCGAATGGTTTTGATTGATTCAACATACACAGATTTGGAATGAGAGAGTTTTAAGATATTCCGCTCTCTCATTCAATATGAATCATGCTAGATTATGATTATAAATTAAAGCTTTATCTATTTTTGAAATCCATGACTTGGTTGTGTTTGTCAATATTTCATTTTCATTTATCGTAAACTATTCTACTTTTGGATAATAACTCCATTGTAAGGAATACCTTTAAGAAAGCATTCTCGCTTTAAAGAGTCGTTATAGTTTTTTTTGTTTTATAGAAGGATCAATAATGCTAAACGTTATACTTTGATAAAAAAAGAAAGTAAATTATGACTATTATACTGAAACCGAGCGAGGTGACGCTTAGTGAGCTTGCAGCTATTTATTTTAATGGTGAAGTGAGTAAACTTCATAATGACACGCATTTAGCTATCGAGAAAGGGGCTCAACGCATTGCTGAAATTGCTGCTGGAAGTGAGCCTGTGTACGGTATTAATACTGGTTTTGGGAAGTTGGCTTCCATTAAAATTGATGCGGACGATGTCGCTGTTTTACAGAGAAACCTTATTTTGTCCCATTGTTGTGGGGTAGGAGAGCCTTTAGCTGAAAATATTGTGCGTTTGATAATGAGCTTAAAGCTTATCTCTTTAGGAAGAGGGGCTTCAGGAGTTCGTCTAGAATTGGTAAATTTGCTGGAAAATATGCTTGCAAAGGGCGTCATTCCTGTCATCCCTGAAAAAGGGTCTGTTGGTGCTTCAGGTGATCTAGCTCCACTTGCTCACATGGCGGCTGTTATGATGGGAGAAGGAGAAGCATTTTTTCAAAATATTCGTATGAGTGGGGCGGTTGCATTAGAGAAAGCGGGATTGTCCCCTATTATTTTAGAGGCAAAGGAAGGTCTAGCTCTTATTAATGGAACTCAAACATCAACAGCCCTTGCACTTGCTGGTCTTTTTCGAGGTTATCGGGCATTGTGTGGTGGATTGTTGGCAGGGGCTTTGACGACAGATGCTATCATGGGATCAACGGCGCCATTTCATCCTGATATCCATATTTTACGAGGACATTATGGGCAGATTGCTGTATCGAAAACATTAGAAAAGCTTGTAGAGGATTCAGAAATTCGTGCAGCACATTTACGGGGGGATGAGCGTGTACAAGATCCTTATTGTATACGTTGCCAGCCACAGGTCATGGGGGCATGTTTTGATATTTTGCTGGCAGCAGCAAAAACACTGATTATTGAAGCAAATGCTGTTACAGATAATCCATTGATTTTAAGGAATGGTGAAGTTGTATCAGGTGGGAATTTTCATGCTGAACCTGTAGCGTTTGCTGCTGATCAGATTGCTCTTGCTTTATGTGAAATAGGATCTATTTCTCAACGGCGTATTGCTCTTATGGTTGATCCAGCAGTTTCTTATGGACTTCCAGCTTTTTTAGCGCATAATGCGGGTCTTAATTCAGGTTTTATGATTGCTGAAGTAACAGCGGCAGCTTTAATGTCTGAAAATAAGCAAATGGCCCATCCTGCTTCCGTTGATTCAACCCCAACTTCTGCCAATCAAGAAGATCATGTTTCAATGGCTTGCCATGGAGCGCGTCGGTTATTGGTAATGAGCGAAAATCTTTTTACACTTATTGGCATTGAAACGCTTGTTGCAGCACAAGGAATTGAATATCGTGCACCTTTAAAAACAAGTACTTTTTTGCAATCTGTTATGGAATGTCTACGAAAAAATGTTGCTTCTCTTAAGGAAGATCGCTATCTGGCTCCAGATCTTCATCAAGCACATATACTTGTGCGTGAAGGGCACTTATTATCTGTTTTACCAGAAAAAATTTTTCCTTCATTAAGTTTTCAATAGTATTTGTTTGAAGGTCAATGCTGAAGGGCGGATATTGAATTTTAAAACTTCCTCATATGAAAATATAGAGGAGCGATACAATATTTGAATTATTTAATAAATCATATATTTATTACTGTATATATCTGATTTTTGTAGTTAACTAGATATTATGTTATTTTATAGAAACTATAAACTTAAAGCACCTATATTTTCTGATTTATATCAGAAATTTTAATATAAGTTAAATAATATCCACGAATTATATATCCGTGATATTATATTTCTATAAATATAAATATAAATTATAATATATGTATTGTATCGAGTAAAAATAAAAGTTTTATTTTATATTATTCTTATTTGTTAATACTTTATGAATTTTATAGTTCATTTTTGATATTTAAAATAAAAAAGGAGAAAGGAATGTTTAAAAGTGCTAAATTATGTGTTTCAATAACAGTTCTTTTTTTCTCTCAAATTCTTGAGATTCATGCAAATTTTAGGAGAGGTAGCTTTCCAGAGGAAGTTTTCATTATGATAGTGGCCCAAGAGAAAGAGCCTCTTATTTCAGCGAAAAACAAAGATTTTATTGCTATATCAGGGCAAATTCCCAGAGGTAAGGAGAACGCTATCATCGGACCAACAATCAAAGATGCTCTTTTTACCGTATATTTTTTTTTCATTGGAAAGCTTGTCGTTAAGGCAGCTGGAGTCCTTAAAAGATGGGTTGTAGATACACTTTCTCATACTTTTGAAAACTTGCGAGATTCGTATTATCATTAATTGAGCTATTCAATTGGCGTAAAAAGTTTTTTTATAAGCTCAAAGAGAGTTGGCTTAAAGTAACAAAAAATTAATTGTATGCATAGTTAATGTGTTTGTTATGAATTTTTAGGCTTCTATTTCAGTGCACTGAAATAGAAGCCTAAAAATTTAGATTATATTAAGGTTAATTTTCTCTGTAAAAAACTAGAGAATACGAAATGAATTAAATGACAATTATGAAAAAATTCATTATCACTTTATTTGAATAAAATAATACGAAATTGTAGGCTATAAAAGCTGAATAATTCGCAATAAAAGTATTTTTTCATTGTTTAGAGCAAAGTGTTGGACTGGCTGGTCTTCGATGTTTTTTGAAATATATTTGTGAAAGAAACATGAGGCTTTATTTCTCATAGAGCTGTTATCGTGGTGTGGATTGTCAGCATTTCAAAAAGTAAGGAAAGAAATGGCAATAAATGAACTGAAAAGAGGGATGAGTAAGCGCCAAGTTATTTTTTTAGCTCTTGGTTCTGCTATTGGAACAGGTCTTTTTTATGGGTCTGCACAGGCAATTAAGCTTGCGGGTCCCAGTGTTTTGATTGCCTATTGTATTGCTGGTTTAGCTATTTTTATGGTTATGCGGGCTCTAGGAGAGATGATACTTCATAATCCATTGCCTGGTTCTTTTGCTCGTTATGCGGCAAATTACATATCACCATTAGCAGGTTTTTTAACGGGATGGACATATGTATTTGAGATGATTCTTGTTGGTTTGGCTGATATTACAGCTTTTGCGACTTATATGGGGTTTTGGTATCCTGATGTTGCTCCTTGGGTATGGGCACTGAGTATTACATTAATCATCACAGGTATTAATTTAGCGGCTGTAGAAGTCTATGGTGAACTAGAGTTTTGGCTATCTTCTATTAAAGTTATCGCTATCATTGCGATGATTATTTTAGGAATAGCAATTATTTTTTGGGGGTGGGGTGAAGGTGCAGATTTTTCTACCGTTACTGTTCATAATTTATGGAAAAATGGTGGACTTTTTCCCAATGGTTGGTTTGGTTTTTTAGCTTGCTTTAGTGTTGTTGTTTTTGCTTTTGGTGGCATAGAAATCATTGGCATGGCAGTTATGGAAGTTCAAAACCCTCATCAAACGATTTCAAAGGCAATTAATTCTACTCCAGTTCGTATTTTGCTTTTTTACGTCATGACGTTAGCTATTTTAATGTCTCTTTATCCTTGGAATGAGATTGGTCTCATGGATAGCCCTTTTGTATCCATTTTTGAAAATCTTGGGATTTCATATGCAGCAAATATTTTAAATATTGTTGTTGTTACAGCGGCTATTTCAGCAATGAATAGTGGAATGTATGGTGCTTGTCGTATGATCCATGGTTTATCGCAGGAAGGTTATGCTTTAAAAAAGTTTCAATATTTATCAAAAAACGGTATACCAGTTTTTGTTATTTTGATGATCTTCGGTATTTTTCTTCTTGGTGCTGTCCTTAATTATTTTTATCATGAAAAGCTTTTTTTTCTTATTGCTGCAATGGCAACATTTGCGACAGTTTTTGTTTGGATGATGATTCTACTTTCACAATTTTTTATGCGAATTAAGATGCCTAAAGAAGCTCAGAATGGTTTAAAATTTCCCATTCCATTTTGGCCAGTAGGATCGATTTTTTCTATTTTATTTATGGTTTTTATTTTTATTCTCCTATGGTACTTTGATGAGACACGACCAGTTTTAATTATAGGTGTTATTTGGATTGCTTGGCTCGTTATTTGTTTCTATGCACTTAAACTTTATAATTTTAAGCAAAAGAAGCTGAATAAAATGTGAATAGAGAAAAAACTCAAAACAAATAGCTGATGTCATCAGGAAAACAGGTGTTTGATTGTTTTCTCTAAAGGTTAGAACAATCTAGATTGAAAAAATCTGCTCGTTATTATTTTGCTTTGGAAGTTTTTGTGAGCCATTGTTTACGGTAACGACAAAATCATATAAATATTAGGCGTTTTTTTGATGGTGAGCTGTGCCATCAATATAAGTCTTTCAGGTTAAAATGCCTAACAGTGCAAATAGATTTTACCAGATACATTATTATAGGCAGATATCTTTTTCTAAACGTATTAATGAAGTTCTGTTTCACGAAAGAAGTTATTGTAAGAATTGTTTTTTAGCTCTTTAAAAAATTGGTTGTTTAAATTTTGTTGTTTAGAAAATTACTATTGCTTTTAGAAGCGAAGATAAAGTTCTTTATGTATTTTTTCTCAAAGAGGATTGGCGTTGGTAGAAAATAGTGGATAACAAAGTTACATGAGGCATTGTATCATTGTTTTTACAAAAACTTTAATAAACAGCAGCAAGGTATTACAATAAAATCTCATAGAAGAGTAAATTAAAGAGAACAATGAACGTGTGACAGTTTTACGATTCTTATTGCTCTCACAAGAGGAAGGATCAAACTTATTTTTTTAATATTGATACAAGAGTAATTTTTATCACAAGTGGAGGCGGACAAAATGCACTCCGCAACTGTATTTCGGTGCAAAATTATTCGATATTACCATAAAAGGCGCTCAAGAACACTACAACCAGCAAAAAAATCATCGAAAAGTGGCTTTTTACACGAGAAATCTTCCAATAGCTCTGAACACACACAACAACAATTCTCTCTATCCTTGAGGCAACAGGCAATGTTGATATGGATGTACAATGAGATGTTACGATTATTGCTTCTCATCTGATTTCTGGTCAAGATATCAATGTAATGGGGGAAAGTATGACGATTGTTGGCATGACAGACCATCATAGCAGCCATTCACAGACGCATGAAACAGGTTTTGATGGGAATAAATTTGACTTTGTAAGCAGAATTATTGGCGGTAATGGCTATACCTACGAAACGATACCTGCTGGCAGTAACGTTTGGATAGAATGGTAGAGAGTGGCTACAAATCCCATAAATCCCCATACCTGTCTTGGAGATGCGGGTCCAAAATGCCAAAAATTTTATGGCACATCTCATTTAGAACAAAAGCCTTGAATTAGATCATGGAGTAAAAAATGAAACACATCGTAAAATTATTAAGTGCTGTAACTTTGTTAAGTATAGCTGGATGTCAGTTTAATAAGCCTCCTTCAGGATATTTGACTGCTTGGGAAAAACCAGGAGCAGATTTTACAGAGATAGGAAAAGGCTTGTTAGAATGTGGTATGCCAACTCCTTATGATGTCGATCCAGAAAACAGAAAGCAGAGCATCAATGCAAAAGCAACAACTTATGCTTGCATGCTTCAATCAGGTTTCCGCTATAAAGATGAAGAGGTAGCAAGAGCGGGTGGACCATGTTATACTTTTAGAGCCGAAAACTTGCCGATTTGTCGTTCAGGCGCTGTCATCCCGAGGCGCAGTGTCAAGAAGCGCTTGAACAGCCCTTTTTGTAAAAAATATAAAAATGCACCTGAATGCAAACCTTAAGTCTTGCTGTTTGTGACGATCACAATCCCTACCTTCATGTTTCTCATACCCGCACGCGGGGGGCTTAATTCAGCATGTCAATGCTATTTATTTATGGGTACCACAACTGTTGGCGCAATAATATAAAATATCTATTTTGGTTATAATCAAAATATTGATAATAATTATAAGCATATCGTTGATAGATAGATGATTTTAGTAATAATTTTACCGTATTTTTGATATAATAATTATGGCATAATCTTCGGAAAGATAAAAATAATATAGGTTGATAATGTTCATCATTGTTTTGGAAATAAAAAACAGCATGTAAAATAATTTATAGATTGTTTCGTAATATCAAAATTACTCAAGGATAGGAAAATGAAGCAGATTTTAAAATTATTAAGCGGGATAACCTTATTTGTTATGGCTGGATGCTACCCTGAGCAGCCTTCTCGAACAGCTGTAGATGCATGGGAAAAATCCGGTGCTGATCAGCTTGAGATCAAAAAAGCTCTGTTAGAATGTGGAATACAGCATCTTGATGGTCGTCTTGATACAGAAATAAGTACTGATGAGAAATTCAATGCTGAGGAGTCTGTGAATGCATGTATGATCCAAGCAGGTTTCCAAGATAAATTGGGAAGAATGAAGTGGTGTGAGAAATATAAAAATCTTCCAATTTGTCAGCCTGATGCAGTTATTCCTCAGCGAAGTGTCGAGAGGCGTTTGAATAGTCCTCATTGTGAAGAGCATAAAGAACAACCTGAATGTCAACCTTAAGTATTGAGGCTGCTGTAATCAAAAATCCTTCCATTCTTGTTTTTGTATGGGGGGTGGGATTGTTTCTTCAATATCTATATGCTAACAAAAGTCATCTTGCGTGTGAGTAAATATTAGAAGACTTATCAGTCTTTCTATCGTAAATATTGACGGAGGGGGAAATGAAAAAAACATTGAAATTATTGAGTGCTATAATTTTATTAAGCTCTGCTGGGTGTATTAGCAAACCTCCCCCATCGACGTTAGAATTATGGGAAAAGTCCGGTGTCAGTAAGTCTATGGTCCAACAAGCACTGTCAAAATGTGGTTGGAAACCAATCTACGCTTCTTCTGAAAATATGGATTCGCGTGCAAGTGATTTTGCAGCAGTTTATGAGTGCATGACTAAAGCAGGTTATCGGTACAAATTACAAGATTCAAAGGGAATCTATTTTTCATCAACGCCGCGAAGTGATTCATTTTTAGTCAATTTAATGGTAGCAGGGTATCAGCAGGTTATGGACAATGATACTTTTGGTGTAACCAATTCGACACAACAAGAGCGAGATTTGATGTTACGTTTTGAAAATGATAAAAAGCGCCAGAAAATAAAAAAAGCTTTGCACAAGTGATCATCAACAGTAGAACGTTAATTTTTAAAGCAATAATTAAATAAAAATATTAAACGGGAGAAGAGAGAAATATAGCTCTTTTGTCTCTAATGTAGTTATATTCATCAGCTACGAGATTGGCAATAGTGTTGTTGTCAGATGATGCTAGCGGAGGATAGTGAGTTGTTGTTTAGAGAAATTTATTCAATATAAAGAATGGCAAATAATAGCTTTGCTAAAATATCTTCTTTAACGATAATAAACAGATAGCTTTCATAGAGCTAATTTTGATGAAATTTTATTTTGGTGTTTTTTAAGTTCAGAATGGTGAGTGTTTTACTGTATTTTAGATTTTATCAAAAGATCTAAAATATTACATTTATTAATTCAAATCATTGATGATAGGGTATTAGGAGAAGTTTTTTATTTATTCAAATTTCTTTGTTAGATATCTAGCATTTTTAATATAGAAATTGTGTACATTAGCTTATACATTAGTGTGCAATTTCTTGTTTTTTTGTTGTAGTTGAAGAGATGATGCGGTTATAGATTTCGTATACTGTATCTTTTTGTGCTGTGTTTTATTAAAACGTTTTAATCGTTTAATCTTAAAAGTTATTCTCATTTTGTTGTATTTTTATTTTTTGGTGGTGAGATAAATTGAATATTATATCTCTTCAAAATTCGCATTTTTTCACGTTTTTTTAAGATTGTTTTTTTGGCCTTTTGTAATTGCAGTTTCCAGCAGTTTTTGAGATGCATTCTTTAAAGGAATTTTCATTCTAAATGGTATTTTTAAACTTTTTGTTCTTTCTTTACATAAAACACAAAACATATTATTGAATGCTATAATTTTATCATAAAAAATAAAATAATTTTGTTTGTTTTATTCTTGTTGTGTTTAATTTGTGGTTTATTTTTTTGCCAGCATTTTTTGTTTTTGTTGAAAAAAGAAAGTTTTGAAAAACAATGATAATCAAGGTATCTAACAATCACTTGTATTCGTGCGTTTTTACAGCAGCTATTTTTTCTTTTTTGTTAAATATAAATATTGAGGCACATTCTCATTCATATACATCACTGTCATGTGACAAAAACAAATTACCTTATGAATGCAGTGATGGTTCAAAGCATACAATTAGTGATAAAGTATATAAATTCACGGCGCCTGTTAAAGAAACGAATGGGGAGGGTCGTTCTCTCATGTTACCTGCTGCTATAGTAGTGCAGGAGCCAAATACAGTTATTCAGGCAATGCGTGTAGAGGTTGAAGGGACTGCGAGTATAGAAGATATTTATGGTGTTTTTGTATCACGAGGGGGAAAAATTGTTTTGAGCGATTCAGCTTTTAAAAATGTATCAATAGGTCTTAAAGCTGATAATGGAATGATTGAGGTTGATCGTGGAACAATTGAGGCTTTTCAGATTGCTGCTTATGCAGAGAAGCGAGGAGCATCTATTACGTTAACGAATACAAAAATTAAAGTGGAAGGTTTGGGTATCGGTCAAGAGAGTGCTCTTTTCGTTAGGGCTGATGCGGGTATTCAGATGAAAAGTGGATTTATTGATGTGAATGATGCTGCTGCGCTTTATGTGGGGAGAGGGGGGAGTGCGACTTTAGATGGTGTTACCATTGCTTCAAAATATCAAAAAACAGAAGACAAAGAAAATACAAATGAAAAAATTACACCTACAGTTTTCAATGTAAAACATCAGGGTTCTGTTTATGTAAAAAATACGAATATTATTTCTACGGATGTTCATGTTTTAACAGTTGGACAAGATTCTAACACACCATCCAATAATGGCAGGGAAGGAAATATTTTAATTTCACGGGTTAATATTGAAGATTCAACAATTAAAGCAATAGGTAACAAACATGGTATGTATTTTGAGAGGGATGAGGAAAATGATGCGTATGAACAGGGGCTTGTCTTTTTGAAAAGGACGATTTTTGAGGTTCCAGATGGGACAGCTGTTCATAGCCATAACAGTCGTATTTATATTGGAGTAACAGAAGGTACAAAAATTTTTGGTGACTTATTATTAACAGCTGAAAAGGGGGGAAGTGTAGCGATTTTGGCTAATTCTTCTTCATTGATAGGAGGGACACGTGTTGCCGATGATTCTATTGCTGAGCTTTATTTAA
Organism: Bartonella sp. AP72JLCBS; assembly: GCF_042195705.1. Classification (NCBI taxonomy): domain Bacteria; kingdom Pseudomonadati; phylum Pseudomonadota; class Alphaproteobacteria; order Hyphomicrobiales; family Bartonellaceae; genus Bartonella; species Bartonella sp. AP72JLCBS. The sequence goes on from NZ_JBHIOU010000010.1 coordinate 53,251, forward strand.
CAGGGGGATCAAAATGGTTTTTGACAAAAAGAAGAGAGATCGATTTGCAAGTTGCAAACCGTACAAGTTCGTCTATTTCATTTGTGAAAGTTTCTGATAGTTTTATTGCTTTTGAGACTCCAATGTTTCAGGAGTATCAGACACTTCATATTGGGAAGGGAGAAAAAGAAGTTTATAGTGCACAAGATAGGGCAGATATTTATCTCAATACACGTCTCAGTAGTGATGGTTTGCTCGATAATAAAAAAACTGATCGGCTTTTGATACATGGTGATGTTTCTGGAAAAACGACAGTTTATGTGCAATTTGTTTCAGGAAATCAGGGTGAGATAGCAACCGGTGAAAATGCTCATAGTATTTCACTTATTCAGGTTTCTGGAAAAGCGGCAGAGGATTCTTTTCAGTTAAATCGTGCTTATATCGCATTAGAGGGTTTGCCTTACCAATATTATCTTCATGCTTATGGTCCAGCTTCTGCTCTTGGAAATGCACAAACTTCTCAAAGATTGGTTGAAGGAGATGGAGATTTTTGGGATTTCCGCCTTGAAAGTAAATATATTCAGCCTGCTTTAGAGGTGTCTGCTATTCCCCCTTCTGAGTTAAAGGTCAGAGAGGTTGTTCCACAAGTTCCGACCTATCTTTTGTTACCAAATGCGTTGTTTCATGTTGGGCTCATGGATATGAGTCATCAACAAAAGCAGTTGCAAGTTAGGCGGTCTATTCCTCGTAAATTATTAAAAGTTGAAGGGAACTTTGCTTTATCTGTCCACGGTTATGGTGGGAGTTATCGTTATGTCTCAGATCTTTCTACACTTAAATATGGGTACGATGGTCATGTTGATTATAACGCTATAAAAACAGATATTTTGCTCAAAACAATAGAGCGTGCATATAGTACGACATCTTTTGGGATTATGGGAACCTATGGAAAGCTTTCCTTACAACCTCATAACGTGGAACAAAGTCAAAAGAGTACATTTAATAAATGGTCATTTACGGCATATGCTAGTGTGAAACATTACACTGATTTTTACGTAGACGGTCTTTTATCTTATGGTTTGTTTAAAGGGGATGTGCGTAGCCGTGTTTGGGGTAAGACGGCGACATTAAAAGCAAATCCTTTGAACGTGTCGTTTTCTGCTGGTAAAGTGTCTATGACAGGATATAAAGATCTTATTTTTGATCCGCAACTTCAGCTTATTTATCAACATCTTCAATTTGATAAGTTTCGTGATATTGATGGATTTGATGTTGAGATGAAAAAAATAGATCAATGGTTTATGCGTGTTGGTGGGCGTTTAAGTAAAACATTTACAGCCTCTGAAAAGGATCGTATAATTTCTTTTTATGGCAATATTCATCTTGCTCATTGTTTTGATAAAGAACAATTTGTTCATTTTAAAGATGTTTTCCAGTTGGGTTCTTTCGGTTCTTCCTTAGAAACAGGTTTGGGTATCAATGCGCAGTTTTCTTCTAAAGTTACACTTCACAGTGATCTTAGCTATCAGCATAGGTTAACCAAGGCTGGTTTTTCTGGAGTTCATTTTTCTGGTGGTTTGCGCTATCATTTTTAAGCAATCTTTTTAAAAATAATAAATGTGATTTTCAAAGTTTTGTTCTACTATCGGAATTAAAACCATTGTTTGTGCAGAATTTTTTAATAATGGTACCATGTGCTTTAATAAATATGAAAATATCATGTTGATTTATTTTTATCTGCTATAGCATTTCTCAAATGCTTTAAAAAATTTGTCCATCTGATAAACAGATTTAAAATGAGAAAATCCTACAATATCGGGGTTCTTATTCAATATGAATAAAGATAAATTATCATTATAAATCAATGTGTTGCCATATGATGCTTAAGGTATCATCGAGCCATTTATGGTAATTGCGTGCTTCTTCGTTTGAGTTATGAACAGAGAAAATAAAACCAGGATATCCACCAAATGCTGGTGGAGGTGGTGAAATGTGATTGGTTTCAAAAAAAATGATAGTTCTGGCGGTTTGAGGATGCTGTGCAACCTTATCTAGACCTGAAAATCCAGAAAACCGTCCATGACCACAAAGAGGAATAATATAATTTGCCGCCACTTTTTCAGCTGGGAGTATATCGGGAAGGTCTGGGGTTTGTTCAGCTAAAGCGGCATTCATACATAGTTTTGCAAATGAAATTCCTGTACCTTGTTCAACAATAAAATGGGAAACACCTGATCCACCTATACGAGCACCGATCTCAATGATATAAGGTAAGTTATTAGCATCTAGGCGTAGCTCTACATGGGCAGCACCCATATTTATACCAAGAGCTTTAACTCCAGAGCATGCAGTCTCACATAAAGCAATAATTAAAGGATCATCTATATCACAGCGTTGACGATAAATTGTTTCTTCAAACCATGGTCCTTCGGGGCGTCCCTTGTCTCCAACGGCCAGAACATGTACACCTGCTGTATCAACAAAGCATTCTACGACAAACTCTTTTCCTGGCAAATACTGTTCTACGACTAAACCTACAGGTTTATTTTTATCATTAAAACGTGCCATGTCTTTATGCTGAACATTCCATACGGCTTTAATGAGATCAGGAAGTTCGGCGGAATTTTTAGCTAACATTACGCCTGTACTTGCCCATCCAGAGACGGGTTTAATAACGAGTGGATAATCCAAGGCTTGTGTTTTTGATAGGTCTTCTGGATGATCTATATAAAAGAATCCTGGTGTTCTTAAGCCTGCTTTAGCGAAAGCTTGACGCATGAGATATTTATTTCTGGTTAATGCTGCTACTTCTGGTTCAATACTTGGAGTATTGATTTTTTTTGCAGCCAAAGCTGTCCATAGGATGGCTTCTTCGCGAAGGGTCATAACCCCAGAAATATTGCGTTCTTTTGCTTCCTTTGCAAAAGTGTCTAGAGCTGCCTCTGGGTTATCAAAAACAGGAAGTTGCCAAGTTGAAGTTACTGCTGCGGGGTGTTGAGAGGGAACGCTTTCAGCGGTATCATAGATCATTACTAATTCGATATTAGCTGCTTGTGCTGCTTCAAATATAAATGGTAATTTTGCATTGCGCTGGCAAACTAACGCGAGTTTTTTCATTTTGTTTCCTCATTAAATTTGGAGTTTTGAGAATGGCGTTTATGTTGCCATGTAGATACCTTTGATGCATCTATAAATAAGAGTGTCATCCCTATAACAACTACAATCATAGCAATTATTTTGATCATATTGAGAGAAGGGCTCGAGCCGATTATCCATTCACATGCAATCACTGCAAAAGGGGATAATACGCCGATAGTGTTGGCGTATAATACGCCTCCTTCGGCTAAAACTTTTTGATATAATACGTAAACTGGTGCCGAGCAAACAGTTCCTAAAATCAATATTTTAAATATATCTTCTAACTTAAGATAGAAGAGTGGGGCAGGATCAAAAATAAATAATGGCATAAATGATGCTGCAGAAATTGTCGTGATCCAAGCCAGTGAGGTGAGCAAAGGTAGATTTTTAAGATAACGTTTAGACAATAAGCCATAAGCAGAGTAAGAAAGGGCTGCTGTTAAAGCAAGAGCTATTCCTATTAGGTTGTATCTACCTTCTCCACTGTTTATATTGAATGCCACAGCTGCTACACTGACAATTATCACTCCACTAAACTTCAGCCATGAGAATTTAAGGACATTTGTCAATGCACCTAATATATAAGTAATTCCTGGAATAGTAGCGAGCACCATGGTTAAATCACTGGCTTTGAGCGATTTTAATGCACCAAAGCTGCATACAAAATACAGCGAAAATCCTAACACTGAGAGAATTAAAAAAGAAGGTATCATGGAAAGCAATGGTAGGGATCTGAAAACAGCTTTCTCACGAAATACTGCAATCAGCCATAAGGCAGCAGCGGTGGAAAACAACCTAAGTCCAACCGCATGCATGACGGGTATATTGCTAACCAAATTCTTAGATAATAACCAACTTATGGAAAACAATGCTAGAATAGCAAAAGTAAATAATAATAATCGTCCTTTTATGAAACTCAATGATTTAATCCTCTAATCACTCGCTGTGCATAATATGATGTTGAAAAATTAAATCGTGACTGTGAAGTTTGCGGCTTACCAAGATTATTTTGGATATAATCCTTAGCTCCTGCCAAATAAGCGTCATCATCTAATGCTTCAAGTGCTTCTATATCTGCTATCATCAATATTATTACTTTTTCAAGACGCTCCAAATCAAATTGAAGATAACCTTGATTTGTTTCAATCAATGCTTTGTTCCGCATCAATATTTCAAAAAGCAAGATCCCTGTACCAGCATCGAATGTCATATGCTGATCAGAATCTTGTGGATAACGAAATATGCGTTCTAATAGGACAAATTCAGTTATTTCTTTCCAAAATTTTGGATGATTTTGTAGCATAATACGCACTGTAATTAAATCAACTTTAGTTTCTTCTAGAAGACCTGTAAACCAATTTAATTTTATATACAGATTTTTATCCAATGGCCGCGGTCCGGTATGATGTGCATAGTCATGATAATAGCCCCACAAACAGCGAGCATCGTAAATGTCTTCTTTAGATAAGTTACGACTATGCAATTGACCGAACAGGAATTTACTATCTCGACCGAGTAAACGTTCAGCTTCCACAATTGTTTGCTTGTTGTAAATATCAAAGAATTTACTGAAAAAAAAACAAAGCAAATGCTTGCTTATCAATTTTTTGAGCAGCTGCTACAGATTCTGGGAATAGAACAATGCAATTGCCTTCTAAAAAACCTCTTGATGCTATTCCCATTTTTATACATTGAAAAGGTGATAGATAATTATTTGTATATTTTGAGGCGTCAGCAAGATAGGCCGTTTCATGACGATATCCTGTAACTAATTCCAGCCGGAATCCTTCTGGATCAGGTCCATTTGTTGCACGCATTGGAGCCAAGAAAAACAAGGGAGCATCTGGTAATGGGGCTTTGAAAGCAGCCAAAGTGTTATCAAATTTAGGAGGGGTCGTTAAACCGCTGATTATCCACTGAAGAAGATCATCAGAAATGGTCGCTAAAAGTTTTGGAGATAATCCGTCAAGAATATTGGCATGGTGGTTCAGCAGAGTGATCAATTCATTGATCATATTATTATCTGCTGAAGTTGGTTCTTTAATGCTCCCATTTCGTTCTTGGCGCATACGGAATTTGTCAGCTAAGTTAACAATGGAAAGAAGCACTTCAGATTTTTTCATGATTAGTTGACTTTAGTGAGTGGAGCAAAAAGGCCATTGGCATTTGTTCAAAATTTTCGATAATATTCAGCTTATAGCGATTTGCCGCAACCGATGTTGTGATACAAGCATCTGCTTTTTCAGCCTTACAAAGAACGGCTGCATCAGCATTGCTGTTGGCAAATACTTTGTCATATTGATGAGCTACCAGAGATTGTGGGGCAGGATGAGTCGCTACGGTTTTAATTTCATCAGCGTTATTGCGTTTAGCTAAAACCATAGAGTGAGTAGGCATGATAAAGCTGTCAAATAATTGCATATCACCTAAACGGGTAAATATGAGTGTATGCAAATCAGGGTAAGCAGCACAGCTTAAGAGATATCCATCCTTTTTCTGAGCAAGTTCATTAAAAGCTTCTTCAAGAGTTGCGTATAAGATAATACGGGATCTCGAGTCAGTGGACAAAATATTTTTATTGTGATTATCAAGCCACCACTGTGCTGCTGCTGCACAGTTAGTATCTGCAGGGCCAAGTGTATAGATAAAAGTATTATTTTCAGATTGCATGATCTCTATTCTTTTAATTATGCGACTAAATTTAAATTAGTGTGATATGATAGAGTATATCAAGAACAATGCGTTAAGTAATTTAGTGCTTTATAAAATAATGTATATATGAAAGAAAATTTACAATTATAATTTTGTCTGTTCATTATTCTATCATGCCGTAAAACAGCGTCTTTTAGGGGAGTAATTGAGCAGAAAAATTCTATGTAGGGTATTTATTGGATATGTTAGAGAATTATTGAAATGGTTAAGCGAAGGTGAATGACACGTAAACCGTACTGCTCTATCATTTTTTGGATGAGCAGCGTTTTTGAATCTGTTCATATTGATAATACTATTGTAGGTGAATAATAAGCAAATTGGTAAGGCGTGAACATCTTTGCCATAAAACTCAATATGTTTAATTTCTTAATTAAGATAATACTTTTAGAAATTGTTTTACTATTATGATTGTATTAAATATATAAAAGGCAATCATCATTGTCTTGTTTGTAAAAGAAACATGAAATATAACTCTTAAGTTAGATTGAGATTGGCAAGATTTTTTTCTTCTTTGGAATCGTTAAGAAGGTCAGATTAAACCTTATTCAAGCTACAGAACCTAAAGAAACAGTCGTTTTTTTTGAAAAGATCAGAGGTAAACAAATATGCGTGAGATTTTGGATCATGTTGATATGCCATTGAATAAGAAGAGTTCTGTTCAAAAGGTTCAAAATCTTTCATTCCAATCACACCCAAAACGGTTTTATAAGCAAGTGAAGATCGCTTGTGAGGAGGGCGGCTTTACGATTTTGTTGGATGAATGTCCTGTAAAAACGCCCGCAAGGCGTCATTTTCATGTGCCAACAGAAGTGTTTGCTGAATATGTTGCTCAGGAATTTGAGAACCAAAAGCACGTTGTTGATCCTGCAAAAATGCCGATGACGCGTTTGGTTAATACTGTTATTGATGGTATCGCTGATGATATGCAGGCGGTTTTTGAAGATTTATTGCGTTTCGTTGCATGTGATATGATCTTTTATCGTGCACAAACACCTAAAGAGTTGGTGCAAAAACAATCTGAACAATGGGATCCTTTATTAGATTGGGCTGAAAAAAAGCTAGGTGCAAGGTTTTATTTGACAGAAGGGCTGATGCATGTGGAACAATCACCAGAAGCACTTCAAGCAGTCAGTAATTATTTACGTAGAGTTGAGTCTGCTTATATGCTTGCTGCACTTTATATGATGACAACATTAACGGGATCTGCTCTCATTGCTCTTGCTGTTGCAGCGGGAAACATTGATGCTGATCATGCTTGGTCTATTGCCCATTTAGATGAAGATTGGATGATGGAGCAATGGGGAACGGATAAAGAAACAATAGCACGCCGTGCTCATAAAAAAGTTGAATTTAATGCTGCTGCTACAATTGTTACAACTTGTTTATAGGGGAAAATCTTTTATTTACGTGCATTCTTTTCGCTCAGAGTATTTTTGTGACTTTTTGAGGATTGGTTTTTACTTTATCAAGTCCAGGAAATATTTCATTGGTTATGGTTAAGAGCGCTTCGTCATTGCCACGGATAAAATACCATTGGTTATCGTGAAGTAGGGCAATAATTTCAGTTTGAATAGAGCATTTTTTCCCAGCATTTGTTGTGGTTACAAGCTCCACGGGTATAACAAAATAAGGGGTACCATTATCAAGGGTACCTTCACGTTTTTGTTTTTGATCAATGTTGATCGTTTCAATCTTGTAACTTTCTGCCAACCGTTCTATTTGGCTTTTCATGATTTGTAGAAATTGTGATTGATTAAGATTTTTTTTGGCGGTTAAGTGGTTGATGACTTGGGGAGGAATAGCATTTAAGATGGCATTTGCATCGGCATTTTTAAGTGCTTTACTATAAGCAGATGTTGCTTTCTCAAGAGTTGTAAGTTTTTGGTTGGTTATTGTATGTGCTTCAGTTGTTGATGTGATAAAGACAATGCATAAAAGAACGGGAACGAGAAAACAAATTCGCGGCATTAGAAACCTTTGTTAATTCATTTGAAGAGATTCAACACATTATAAAGGAAAAGCGGACGAGCAAAAAGCCTCTTGCGCTTTTGCATGAGACGAATATCCACAAAAATGGAGGCTTTTGCCTCCATTTTAAAAATCAAAAGAATGCGTATTGATTGTTTAAACAGAATAGTACATATCAAATTCAACAGGATGGGGTGTTGTTTCGTAACGCAAGACTTCTTGCATCTTTACTTGAATGAAGGAATTAATCTGATCATCATCAAAAACGTCGCCAGCTTTAAGAAAGCCACGATCTTTGTCAAGTGCTTCAAGTGCTTCACGCAGGCTTCCTGAAACAGTAGGGATTTCTTTAAGTTCCTTTAAGGGAAGATCATAAAGATCTTTATCCATAGCATGTCCGGGATGAATTTTGTTTTTGATACCGTCAAGACCAGCCATTAAAAGGGCTGCAAATGCCAAATAGGGATTTGCTGTTGGGTCTGGAAAACGAACTTCTACGCGTTTTGAATTTGGTGAGGAGCTCATAGGAATACGGCAAGATGCAGAACGATTACGTGCTGAATAGGCAAGAAGAACAGGAGCTTCATAACCAGGAACCAAACGTTTATAGGAGTTTGTGGATGGGTTGGTAAAAGCATTTATTGCTTTTGCGTGCTTAATAACACCACCGATAAAAAACAAACAGGTTTCTGATAGTCCGGCATATTCATTTCCTGCAAAAATGGGTTTGCCATCTTTCCAAATGGAAATGTGGACATGCATTCCAGAGCCGTTATCACCAAAAACTGGTTTTGGCATGAAGGTTGCTGTTTTCCCATAACTGTTTGCTATTTGATGTACAACATATTTAAAAATTTGCATCTTGTCAGCCTCGCGAACAAGTGTATCAAAACGAATACCCAATTCATGTTGGCCTGCTGCTACTTCGTGATGGTGTTTTTCGACCTGTACACCCATATCCTTGAGTGCTGTGAGCATTTCAGAACGCATATCTTGGCAGGAATCAATCGGCGGAACAGGAAGGTAGCCTCCCTTTATTCGTGGGCGATGCCCTAGATTTCCTGTTTCATATTCCGTATCATCATTAGAGGGAAGTTCACTTGAATCGAGTTTAAACCCTGTGTTGTAAGGGTCCGTTTTATAGCGCACATCATCAAAGATAAAAAACTCTGCTTCTGGACCCACATTGATTGTATCTCCAATGTTTAAAGATTTCATATACACCTCAGCCCTTTTGGCGATAGAACGAGGATCTCTACGATAAAACTCACCAGAGACAGGATCAAGTACATCACAAAATATGACCAAAGTAGATTGAGCAAAAAAAGGATCAATATGTGCTGTTGCTGGATCTGGCATTAAAACCATGTCAGATTCATTAATTGTTTTCCAACCAGCAATTGAAGAACCATCAAACATGACACCATCATTAAAAGTATCCTCGCTGATCTCTGCGATATCCATTGTAATGTGATGCAATTTTCCTCGTGGATCAGTAAAACGTAAATCAACAAAACGGATTTCGTTGTCTGTAATCTGTTTGATAATATCTGATGCGGTTGTCATATTCAATTTCCTTAATATGGCGTTGAGGTGGATAAAAAAGTGAATTTTCTCGTTATTTATTAAAGGGCATCGATACCGGTTTCGTCCGTGCCTATACGAATTGCATCATCAATGGAAAAGACAAATATCTTTCCATCTCCTATATGTTTTGTTTGAGCTGCTTTACGTATTGCATCAACAGTTTGTTCCAGTTTTTCATCGGACACAACAATTTCAATCTTTACTTTAGGTAGAAAGTCAACAACATATTTCGTACCACGATAAAGTTCTGTATGTTCCCTTTGACGACCAAAACCTTTCGCTTCTATTACTGTAATACCATGTAACCCAATTTTTTGAAGCGCTTCTTTCACTTCATCAAGTTTGAAAGGTTTTATAATGGCTTCAATTTTTTTCATGCTGAAATTATCTCCAACGTTATTTTGTCTTTTTAGACTGCATCACATTATATTGACAACTGTAAGATGTCCAACAGATACTTTGTGCACAAAAAGTCGAAAATAATGACACTCTATGCTCTTTTAGGAGAGTTTCTTTTGTAGAATACAGCCAAATACTGTTTTTTGGGAAAAAAACTTACAATTCTTATACAAGAATTCAAATAATATAATAAAAGAGTTTTGTTTCTTTTTTATTAGATAATATCTTGACTTATAAGGATAATTAGACGCTCTCCACATTGAATGAGAAACTCTAATAGCGTAAGATTTTCTCATTTTAGATCTTTTTATCGTCAATCAATCAAAACGATACTTTTATATATCATAAATAGTTATGAGTGTGTGGATAACAACATTTGAAAAAAGAAATAAAATGCTTTTTATGAAAGCTTTCGATAATTAAAGGCTTTACAATATTAGGGAGTAGGGAAGACAAATATTGAAAAAGAGTGTGATGATGCCGATTCATAAATGTAAAGATGGTGGTGTATAATAATGAGTTTATCATTATAGCATTCATAGGAGCCGTTGTGAAATGGGCTTGAGAGCATTGAGAAATGTTTCTTTAAAACAGATGTGGGAATTGGCAACGCAAATATATTCCGTTTGGGGCGTTTTGTTCCTTCGTGAGGAATGTGATCTTCATTAAGGAACGCGATAAATAAAAGTGTGAAGCAATGGCAATCTTCATTATAAGATATTGCTGTGTATTCCTTGGAAAATCATAAAGATAAATTAAAAGGAAATGGAAATATAGAAATTTATTTATACCCTTAAAACTTCATATTCTTCCCAGTTTAGGTTGTCTGGTCGTTTCAGGTATAAACAAAACAGAGAATAAATACGCAATTATGTGCGCGTCCCTATTTGGCAATACGACAACTGAAACAGCTTATAAAGCGCTAAATTGTTTTTAGTCTTTGCTTCAAACGTGTTGCACCACTGGAATTAGGTGTTGGTTTACAGGTAATAATAAAAGTACAGGCTTTGTTAGTATGCTGTATTTTACAATAGAAAGCGTTTCTAAGAATTAGAATTATAGAGAGATGGGCGCAGTAAAACATGTTTTAGAAATTTTCCCGTATAGGAAGCGGGAACCTTAATGATGTCTTCAGGGCGTCCAATTGCAACAATTTCACCACCGCGATCTCCACCTTCTGGTCCTAAATCAATAATCCAGTCGGCTGTCTTTATAACATCAAGGTTATGTTCAATGACTATAACTGTGTTGCCTTGCTCGACTAGTTCGTGAAGCACTTCAAGAAGTTTGGAAATATCATGAAAATGTAAACCTGTTGTCGGTTCATCCAAAATATAGAGTGTACGTCCCGTTGTTTTACGAGAAAGTTCTTTCGCAAGTTTTACACGTTGTGCTTCCCCACCAGAAAGTGTGGTTGCTTGCTGTCCTACTTTTATGTAACCCAATCCTACTTTAATGAGAGTTTCCATTTTATTATGAATAGCGGGAATAGCTTGGAAAAATTCCTCTGCCTTTTCAATTGTCATATCCAAAATATCGGCTATAGACTGTCCTTTGAATTTTATTTCTAGTGTTTCTCGGTTATAGCGTTTTCCTTTACAGACATCGCAAGTAACATAGACATCAGGTAAAAAGTGCATTTCAATTTTGATGACTCCATCACCTTGACATGCTTCGCACCGTCCTCCTTTAACATTAAATGAAAAACGCCCAGCTTTGTAACCGCGGGCTTTTGATTCTGGAAGATCGGCAAACCACTCACGAATCGGTGTAAAAGCACCTGTATAGGTTGCGGGATTAGAGCGTGGGGTGCGTCCAATAGGAGACTGGTTGATATCGATGACTTTATCAAGAAATTCTAATCCTTCAATTTTGTCATAGCTGGCAGGGCTGTGATGAGAGCCCATGATATGATGTGATGCTGCTTTGAAAAGCGTTTCAATAAGAAATGTTGATTTTCCTCCTCCAGAAACACCAGTTATGCATGTGAAGGTTCCAAGAGGAATATTCGCATTGATATTTTTGAGGTTATTGCCTTTGGCGCCGATGATTTTAAGTGTTTTCGTTTTTGATATTTTGCGTCGCTCTGTCGGCATTTTAACAGCCATTTTTCCTGAAAGGTATTGGCCTGTGAGAGAGGCTGAATTTTCTATAATTTCCTGCGGTGTTCCTTGCGCTATGATTTCTCCACCATGAACGCCTGCGGCAGGCCCCATATCGACAACATAGTCTGCTGTGAGAATAGCATCTTCATCATGTTCAACAACAATAACTGTATTGCCAAGATTACGCAAATGGCGCAGCATTTCCAACAGGCGTTCATTATCGCGTTGGTGTAAACCGATAGATGGTTCATCTAAAATATAAAGAACGCCTGTAAGACCAGAACCAATTTGGGATGCCAACCGAATGCGTTGGCTTTCTCCCCCTGAAAGCGTTCCTGAATTTCGAGACAAGGTAAGATATTCCAATCCTACATGATTTAAAAAAGCCAAGCGTTCACGAATTTCTTTTAAAATACGTACGGCGATATTACGTTGTTTTTTTGTGAGATATTGATGAACATTGGCAAACCAATCATCTGCCTTTAGAATAGAAAGATCTGATATTTGCCCAATATGCATTCCGTTTATTTTTACAGCAAGTGCCTCTGGTTTTAAACGATAACCGTGACAAGCTGGGCAGGGCGAAGAAGACATATAACGTTCGATTTCTTCTCGAGACCAAGCAGAATCGGTTTCTTTCCAGCGTCTCTCCATATTAGGGATGATTCCTTCAAAGGGTTGGGTCGTTTTATGCGAACCAGAATTATTTTTATAGATAAAAGAAATTTCATCTCTTTTTGTACCGTAGAGAATAGCCTGTTGTGCTTCATTAGAGAGTTCACACCATTGATCTGTGAGTTTGAAACCGTAAGCTTTTCCTAATGCTTCTAAGGTTTGTTTATAGTAAAGTGAATCTGACTTAGCCCAAGGGGCAATGGCGCCATTCTTGAGGGTAAGATTTTTATTGGGCACAATTTTCAGTGGATCCATTGCTTTTTTTATGCCCAGTCCATCGCAGAGAGGACAGGCGCCAAAAGGATTATTGAACGAAAAAAGGCGTGGTTCAATTTCAGGAATAGAAAAACCCGATACAGGGCAGGAAAACTTTTCTGAAAAAATGAGCCGTTTGTGTGTATCATTTTTTGATTTATGAGCAGATTCCTTTGTTGTTTCTTTTTGTGCTAAGGGTTGGTCTGCCATTTCAGCAATGGCAAGCCCATTTGCTAGCTGTAAACAGGTTTCTATACTATCAGCCAAGCGAGAGGTGATATCCTTCTGTACAACAATGCGGTCTACCACGACATCGATGTCGTGTTTATATTTTTTATCCAGAGGTGGAATATCAGGGATTTCATAAAACTTGCCATCAACTTTAGCGCGTTGAAATCCTCTTTTTAAAAGTTCTGTTAGCTCTTTTTTATATTCTCCCTTTCGTCCTCGCACCAAAGGGGCCATAATAAAAATTCGCGTTCCTTCTGGTAAGGCCATAATTTGATCCACCATTTGGCTTACTGTCTGGCTTTCAATAGGAAGTCCTGTCACAGGAGAATGAGGAATACCAATACGTGCAAAGAGAAGACGCATGTAATCGTGGATTTCAGTAACGGTACCTACTGTTGAACGAGGATTGCGACTGGTTGTTTTTTGTTCAATGGAGATAGCTGGAGAGAGACCGTCTATGCGGTCGACATCGGGTTTTTGCATGACTTCCAAAAATTGGCGTGCATAGGCTGAAAGGCTTTCGACATAGCGGCGTTGTCCTTCAGCGTAAATTGTATCAAACGCTAAGGATGATTTCCCTGATCCAGAAAGTCCTGTTATAACAATGAGTTTATCACGAGGCAGATCGAGATCAATATTTTTAAGATTATGCTCACGTGCACCGCGAATGGAGATATATTTTTGATGAGTCATACTTTATCCTTGGCATATGTGGCAAAAATTGAGCACCTAAAATGGAATAAAACTGTTTTTTTAGAATTATAATGTGTTTAACTGCTTTAATGCAAAAGGAAGGTATAAGTTTTGTGAAAAAAATACAAATGAGCAGCTTTTTATTCTCTCGTGGTGGAATAAACTATGCGTTTTTATCATCTTTTGTTATAATTACACTGAATACAATATTGGTAAAGGATAGCAATACCCATATTGATGGTCAATTGCGACATGTAAATTGAAGGTCAAGAGGGTTATAACTGTTATAGAACAGAGTATTTTACAAATTAAAATTTTGGAGTTTATGCGATGGCTGGTAGCCTTAATAAAGTTATTTTGATTGGTAATCTTGGTGCGGATCCTGAAATCCGCCGTTTGAATTCTGGTGATCAAGTGGCAAATCTGCGTATTGCTACTTCAGAAAGTTGGCGCGATCGGAATACAAATGAGCGAAAAGAACGCACTGAGTGGCATAGTATTGTTATTTTTAATGAAAACCTTGTCAAAGTTGCAGAGCAATATTTAAAAAAAGGCAGCAAAATTTATATTGAGGGGCAGTTACAGACACGAAAATGGCAAGATCAAAATGGAAATGATCGTTATACAACAGAGATTGTTTTGCAAAAGTACCGTGGCGAATTACAAATGCTTGATGGGCGGGGAGCTGCGAGCGGGGAGCAAGGAGCAAGTCAAGGGGGGAGTTATAGTGGTGGCTTTGCCGATAGTCACTCAAATCAGAGAAATGCTTTTGGTCAAAATAATAATCAATTGGGAGAAAGTTTTTCACACAAATTAGATGATGACGTCCCTTTTTAAGAGTCTTTAAATTGCAGTATTATGATCATTTTATGGTTTGCTTGTTTCAGATTTTTGAAGTTTAGCGAAGTGAAAATTGTTAATTATTATTGGTAATTTAAAATATAAATTAATAACGTCTTGAAAAATATTGTTAAATTTCTTTTTTGTCATGGGAGAGAAATTAGCATTTTTGTGTATTTTTCGCTATAAATAAAGTGAAATGATTCTTTTTTGAAAGTTTTGAAATTGTGACCGATCTTACTCCACACCCAGAACGTGATGTGCTAACCGGTATTGAACCAATCAGTATTATTGATGAAATGCAACGCTCCTATCTCGATTATGCGATGAGCGTGATTGTTTCACGTGCACTCCCTGATGTCCGTGATGGTCTTAAGCCTGTTCATCGACGTATCCTTCATGCTATGAATGAGATGGGGCTTTCTTTCAATAAGTCGTATCGTAAATCTGCTGGTGTTGTTGGTGAGGTTATGGGGAAATTTCATCCCCATGGTGATGCTTCAATTTACGATGCATTAGTGCGTATGGCGCAGGACTTTTCTTTAAGAAATCCATTAATTGATGGTCAGGGAAATTTTGGTTCCGTTGATGGTGATCCACCCGCGGCTATGCGCTATACTGAGTGTCGTTTAGAAAAAGTTTCAGAAGAACTTTTAGCTGATATTGATAAAGATACTGTTGATTTTCAGGATAATTACGATGGGCGTGAGCGTGAACCGGTTGTCTTGCCAGCGCGTTTTCCCAATCTTTTGGTTAATGGGTCAGGGGGGATTGCTGTGGGAATGGCAACCAATATTCCTCCCCATAATCTTGGTGAAGTCGTTGATGGTTGTATCGCTTTGATTGATAATCCCGATATCACACTCGATAAAATAATTGAAATTATTCCTGGTCCGGATTTTCCTACAGGGGGTATTATCCTTGGCCACTCTGGTGTTCGTGCAGCTTATGAAACAGGGCGTGGCTCAATCATTATGCGTGCTAAAGTTGAGATCGAAGAAATTCGCAGTGGTCGACAAGCAATTATTGTGAGTGAGATCCCTTATCAAGTTAATAAGGCCACAATGATTGAGAAGATGGCCGAATTGGTGCGCGATAAACGCATTGAGGGAATCTCTGATTTGCGTGACGAATCGGATCGTGATGGATATCGCGTTGTTATTGAGTTGAAAAAAGATGTTGTTGCGGAAGTTGTTTTAAACCAATTATATCGTTATACGCCGCTGCAAACTTCCTTTGGTTGTAATATGGTTGCTTTGAATGGGGGAAAACCCGAACAGATGACGTTGCTTGATATGCTTCGTGCATTTGTTTCTTTTCGGGAAGAAGTTGTCAGTCGGCGAACAAAATATCTTTTGCGTAAAGCGCGTGAGCGAGCACATGTTTTGGTTGGCCTTGCCCTTGCTGTTGCCAATATTGATGAAATTATAGCGCTTATTCGCAAAGCTCCTGATCCGCAGACAGCACGTGCACAGTTAATGGAGCGACGCTGGCCAGCGATGGATGTCGCGCCTTTGATTAAACTTATTGATGATCCTCGTCATATTATTCATGAGGATGGTACTTATAATCTTTCTGAAGAACAGGCGCGTGCTATTTTAGAATTGCGTTTGCAACGATTGACAGCCCTTGGGCGTGATGAAATCGCTGATGAATTGAATAAAATTGGCGTGGATATCGCTGACTATCTTGAGATCTTGGCATCACGCGTACGCATTATGTCTATTGTTAAGGATGAGTTGAGTGCTCTTCGTGAGGAATTTGCAACGCCGCGACGTACCGTATTTGGTTTTGGTAGCGCTGAGATGGAGAGTGAAGATCTGATCGCACCAGAGGATATGGTGGTAACGGTAAGCCATAGTGGCTATATTAAGCGTGTGCCTCTTAATACCTATCGTGCACAGCGACGTGGTGGTAAGGGGCGTTCTGGTATGTCCACGAAGGATGAGGATTTTGTAACGCGGTTGTTTGTTGCCAATACGCATACTCCGGTTCTTTTCTTTTCATCACGTGGGATTGTTTATAAGGAAAAAGTTTGGCGGCTGCCGCTGGGGACACCCCAATCGCGTGGGCGGGCTTTGATCAATATGCTTCCTTTACAACAAGGTGAGCGTATTACAACGATTATGCCTTTGCCTGAAGATGAAGCGAGCTGGAGTGCATTAGATATTATGTTTGCGACAACACGTGGAACTGTGCGTCGTAATAAATTATCAGATTTCGTTCAGGTTAATCGTAATGGTAAAATTGCGATGAAACTTGATGAAGAAGATGAAATTCTTTCTGTTGAAACCTGTACAGAACACGATGATGTTGTTCTAACAACAGCCAAAGGACAATGTATCCGTTTTCCAGTTGTTGATGTTCGGGTCTTTGCTGGGCGTAATTCTGTGGGAGTTCGTGGTATCAATTTAGCTAAAGGCGATAAAGTCATTTCGATGACAATTTTAGAGCATGTCGAGGCGACGTCCATTGAGCGTTCTGCTTATATTAAACGTGTAATGAATGAACGGCGTGCTTCTGGTGCAGATGCTGATGTTGAAGATGTTATAACTTTTGATGAAGAAGATGGGGGTGCTGAAACAGAGTTAACAGATGAACGTTATGCAGAACTTCATGCACGTGAACAAATGCTTTTGACAGTGAGTGAGTTTGGTTATGGTAAACGTTCTTCTTCCTATGAGTTCCGGATTTCGGGACGTGGCGGAAAGGGGATTCGCGCAACAGATCCATCTAAAACAGCTGAAATTGGTAAATTAGTAGCGGCTTTTCCGGTGAAGGCGCAAGATCAAATTATGTTGGTATCAGATGGGGGGCAGCTTATTCGTGTCCCTGTTGAGGGAATTCGTACTGCTGGGCGCTCAACTAAGGGAGTCACAATTTTTAATACAGCCAAAGGTGAAAGAGTCGTATCGGTTGAACGTATTTCTGAACCTGAAGATGATACGAGTTCATTAGATGATGAAGGTGAGAAGCATTCTGATACAGTTGATATGAGCGAAGAAAAATAATTTTTAAGAGGAAGGAGTAAAGTCATGAAAATTGCTCTTTACGCGGGTTCTTTTGATCCTCTTACAAATGGTCATCTTGATGTTTTGAAAGGGTGTTTTGTGTTAGCTGATAAGGTGGTCGTCGCTATAGGGATACAGGCTGACAAAAAAACACTCTTTAGCTTCGAAGAGCGTGTTGATTTCATTACGCAGGTAGGGAAAGACTTATTTGGTGCAGATTCTAATCGATTGCAGGTTCTTTCATTTAGCAACCTTCTCATTGAGAAGGCGCGTGAAGTTGGTGCTTCATTTCTCATTCGTGGATTGCGTGATGGTACTGATCTTGATTATGAAATGCAAATGGCAGGAATGAATGGTGTTATGGCTCCTGAATTGCAAACTGTTTTTTTGCCGGCAAGTGTTTCTGGGCGCGCGATAACTTCTACATTGGTACGTCAAATTGCCTCTATGGGAGGTGATGTGACACCATTTGTACCGCCCAATGTTGCACAAGCTTTAAGCTCGAAATACCAATCTTTTAGGGGAGAATAAGTGTGTCTCGTAGAATTTTTGCTGTTTTGATATGTGTGTTTTGTTTTTTTTCATTGTTCGCTGTCGCTGGTAATTCTAGCCCAGCAAATGACGCAAATCTTCTTATTTTATCTCTCAAAGATGGTGATGTCATTATTCGTCTGCGTCCTGACTTGGCGCCAAAACATATTGCGCAAATCAAAAGATTAACAGAGGAGGGGGCCTATAATAATGTTGTGTTTCATCGCGTTATTCCTAATTTCATGGCGCAAACTGGTGATGTAGAATTTGGAAAAAAAGGCAGTAGAGATTTTGATCTGAAACGCGTTGGTATGGGTGGCTCAAATTATCCCAATATACCGGCAGAGTTTTCAAAACAGCCGTTTAAGCGTGGTACAGTTGGGATGGCACGATCACAAGATCCGGATTCCGCGAATTCTCAATTCTTCATTTGTTTTGAGGATGCTGCTTTTTTAAACGGTCAGTATACGGTTGTTGGAGAGGTTATAAAGGGGATGGATGTTGTTGATAAAATAAAAAAAGGTACGACAAGTAATAATGGATCTGTAAAAAATCCTGATGTTATTAATGCTGCTACTTTACAAGTTGAGAAATGAATCAAGGGAGCTTTCCATATGGCTGAGAATAAAAATCCAGAGAATACTTTAATTCTTGAAACAACAAAGGGCAGAGTTGTTATTGAGCTTTTTGCTGATTTGGCACCTTGTCATGTTGCACGTATTAAAGAACTGGTACGGGAAGGTGCTTATGATAATGTTATTTTCCATCGCGTTATTGATGGTTTTATGGCGCAAACAGGGGATGTGCAATTTGGAAAGAAGGATAGTGAAAAATTCAATTTATCACGTGCTGGTATGGGGGGGGCAGAAAAACCAAATTTAACAGCAGAGTTTTCAAATCTTTCTCATAAGCGTGGTACAGTTTCTATGGCACGGAGTCAGAATCCAAATTCTGCTAACTCTCAGTTTTTTATTTGTTTTGCAGATGCTCCGTGGCTTGATCGTCAATATTCCATATGGGGGCAGGTTGTTGAAGGTATGGAAAATGTTGATAAAATTAAACGTGGTGAACCTGTTGCAGATCCAGATTCAATTACCAAAGCCATTATTGCTGCGGATGTAGAATAGTATAAACTATACTGATTTCAATTGTAAGTTTCTAAGAAAAAATACTCTTTTCTGATCAATAAAGGCACACGAAACTCTTTTGTAGTATCACGCTTACCTTTTATAATTTCGAGCTAAGCATTGTCCATATATTTTCTTCAATCGGATCTTCCTGAAGAATATAACGCAACGGATTTGTACAAACACCTGTCAGAATAAGAAAACGCAAAGTCTGTTGTATCATGGTTGTTGTTTGGCAAAGTGTTTTATAAAAAATTCGGCATTTCTCTTCAATCCATTGTCGGTCTTAATGGTTTTATGATGTTACTTTCTTAAGAGAGCGTGTGCTTTTGTTTCTGCTCGTAAATCAACATCCAATCCTAATGCAGAAGCATATTTGAAACACATGTTAAGACGGATAAGAGCTTTACTAGCTCATCCAGTTTTCCTAGCAAGGTGGAAAACCAGCGTTTATATATATTGGCGTAATCTTTAAAATAAGAAGACAGTTTAATCTTAGAAGAATATAAAAAGGCGCAGAAGTGAAACAAATGGCTAGTCTTGCCATCTCCTTTTTAATTCAACTTTACTTTTTTAAAAGTATCTAATGCAATATCTTTTAAATAATGAAGATTATGCATGGACTTACGCTTTTATTTTTCTCGTTTTTTAATAGAGGAATGCTCCAAACGGAATACACTTGTGTTGCGTATTTACGTGTTTTTTTAAGAAGCATTTCTTAGTACATATCAACGTTCACTTCCACGATGATATTCATGGCATGTATAGTTTTAAAGCTATAAATAGTATAAAATCTATTATGTACCACCTTCTTTAAAGCTTATGAAGGAGCAAGCGGGTACCATCATACGCTTTTTCAGCCTCTAATGTTACGATAGAGCTTTTGGTATTTGAGAATCTTTACAAAAAGCATTTTTAGTTTTTTAAAGTATTTTTATTTACACGTTAATTTCTTTTGTGAATTATCTCTAATGCCAAGAGCTATCTCAATATTGTGAGTGGATAAGTGATTATGCTCATTTGCGTTTTTATTAAGCGTGAGGATCGCTGTGCCCAGTAGATGAAAAATTTTTATCTGTAAAAGTTAAAGAATATGTAAGCTGTACAATGCGTTCAAAATTTTCTTCTATGGGTACAAAGTTACTGCTTATGGAAGTATGTGAAGATGAAATTATTGTGATAATAATTTTGCAGTTCTGTTAAGGATAAGCGTAGGTATTTTGAGGTATGGTATTACAAGGATTTTACTATTTTTTGGGAGCTAGATTATCACTTTTATTATGGTGGTTTCTTAACAAGAAATGTTCTTTTATCTCGTTTAATTTTTGATGCTGATTACAATATTGAGCGAATCAAAAATTAATTCATAAAGCTTTTGACAATGCTCGTAAGGGGATATCTTTTTTCTTTCTATAGAGATATGCATTGATGGAATCAAAAAGACGAGAGTTATGATAAAGACATTTCATTATAGAAAAATTGCTCAAGATGGGTATGCACGTCGAGGCGAAATTATAACGGGGCGAGGACGTGTTCGTACACCCGCATTTATGCCTGTTGGGACGGCAGGAACCGTTAAGGCTATGTATATGGATCAAATTCGTGATCTTGGTGCAGATATCATTTTGGGAAATACTTATCATTTAATGTTACGTCCAGGAGCTGAACGTGTTGCGCGTTTGGGAGGATTACATGAATTTTCACGCTGGAGCGGACCTATTTTAACCGATTCTGGTGGCTTTCAGGTTATGTCATTGGCGGGAATCCGTAAAATTACTGAACAAGGTGTGATTTTTCGCTCTTACATTAATGGAGCTTACTATGAAATGAGTCCAGAGCGTTCTATCGAAATTCAAGGACTTCTTGGTGCAGATATCCAGATGCAGTTGGATCAATGTATTGCATTACCCGCAACTGAAAAAGAAATGGAAGAAGCTATGGAACTTTCATTGCGGTGGGCGCAGCGTTGTAAAACAGCTTTTGGAGATCAGCCAGATAAAGCATTGTTTGGGATTGTTCAAGGTGGTGATAATATGAAACTGCGTGAACGTTCTGCTCAAGCATTAAAAGAAATCGATTTAAAAGGTTACGCTATTGGAGGGCTTGCTGTTGGTGAACCGCAGAGTGTTATGACAGCAGTATTGGATACTACTTGTCCGATTTTACCAGAGGATAAACCACGCTATCTTATGGGAGTAGGGACACCTGATGATATTTTACAAAGTGTTGCTCGTGGTGTTGATATGTTTGATTGTGTTATGCCGACGCGTGCAGGACGTCATGGTTTAGCTTTTACCCGCTTTGGTAGAATTAATTTGCGTAATGCGCGTTATGCAGAAGATCCACTTCCTCTTGATCCACAGTCACTTTGTCCAGCAGCACATGATTATAGTTGTGCTTATTTGCATCATTTGATTAAATCTGGTGAATCTCTTGGGGGGATGTTGTTGACTTGGAATAATCTTTTTTATTATCAACAACTTATGCAGGGAATTCGTGATGCCATTGAGGAAGGCTGTTATGCCGATTTTTGCGCTGAAACGCGTGCTCTATGGGCACAAGGACGCTAAAATATTAATCGTAATATAGCACCTCATTTTTTTATTGAATTTATTCTCACACTTACAAATTTAGCTAAAAAATGAAATTAGAAACATCTTCCAAAATTATAAAATTCCACTATCTTAAGATATAACAGTGCGGTTTTATAGGGCACATATTCTTTTTCTAATTACTAGATAAAAACAGAAACTGTTACTCCGGTACGCGCTACCTGATCCGGAGAAAAACAGTTTTTCTGTTTCTGATGACTGTTTACAGCAACAATGTTAATGAGGCGTTAGCGAACTCTTAAAGAAGTATGAAAATTGTATTTTTATGAGCTACTTTGTGTTTTTTATTACTAAAGGTAAAGAATGGATTATATACAATCGAACAGATAAATTTTTAGAAAATTAAAATAAAACTAAAATAAAATTACAACATTTAAAATGTTATAATTTTATTTTTTAAGTTTTTATATATAAATATTCTTTAAGATAGATTTATGTAATATTATTTATATAATAAAACTATAGATATTATGTCATAATAAATTAAATATTAATCACGGTAATTGTCATATTTATAAAATAGCAATAAACATACTTATACAAAATTTATTATATTTGTTTTTTGCTTTGTTTATAGAATTTATATGAAAATAATCATAATATATTTACGTGAATATTTTAATTTACAGATAGTGAGTTAGATATCTGATGCGATTCCTCTGTTAGATGAGGGAGGGGTAAAGATGTCTAAAAGAGGGTATTTAATAAATCTAGAAACCAAGCACTATTATCATGAGAATTTTTAAAAGACTCTATAATAATTTATAAGAATGGCCTAAAGTTGAAATTATAGCTTATCGATTTGGGGGATCTGTATTCAGGTAGCAAAATAAAGCAACAATAATTTTGGGGGAGAAGTTTTATCTTTGTATCAAGATAATGATGAGATATTATTCACTTGTTTGAAATGCATTCTTCGGCAAATTTTAGAATTATTTATAGGATATAGTATATCGTTGCAAAATAAAGTTTTCACTGTAAAATTACAATGGCTGAAAAGAGGAGACAAAGTTTATTATCTGGTAGATCTGATAGAAATAGGTGAATACGTCTATGATCTTGAGGTTTTCAAAGATTTTCCATTAAAGAATCTTACTTAAAACTCCATAAAATGCTTTATATATCAAAATATTTCTAAAACTTTATTGGGGACTATTGGGCATGCGTATAACAATGTTTTGAATTTTTATTTGTGTGTATTACAGATATCTACGGTTAAAACTCCTATCCAGAAGTGATGATATGAGGGATTCTTATCAACAAAAGGTTCTTGCATTGGGAATTGATTCGAGAATACGGCGTTTAATAATTTTTGCTCTTGCTGTGGGGAGTTTTGCTATTGGTACTGCAGAGTTTGTCGCAATGGGGCTACTACCAGAGATGGCACGAAGTTCCTATGTTGATATTCCTACCGCTGGTCAATATATTTCTGCTTATGCATTAGGAGTTGTGATTGGAGCACCTCTTTTAGCTGTGGCAACAGCTCAGGTATCACGCAAAACTGTTTTGATAGGATTGATGCTTTTTTATGCTTTAGCAAATATTGCTAGTGCCTTTTTTTCTGATTTTAGCATATTAGTCGTATTACGCTTTCTCAGTGGACTTCCCCATGGAATCTATTTTGGACTTGCGGCTATGGTTGCTTCTTCAATGGTAGAAATGAAAGAACGTTCTAAAGCTGTTGGATATGTTATGCTTGGCTTAACAATTGCAACCGTTTTGGGAGCACCCAGTGCTACTTGGATTGGTCAACTTATTGGTTGGCAGATTGCTTTTGTCCTTGTGGGGATGATCGCTTTATTATGTTGTTTGCTTATTTGGAATTTTTTTCCTTGTGATTCAAGTTTTCCAAAAACGAATCCTTTGCAAGAAATGGGTGCATTAAAGCAAAAGCAGGTATGGCTTCTTTTGTTGATGGTGTCGGTGGGAGCGTCAGGATTATTTTCTGTTTTCACTTATATCAAGCCAACATTAATGCATATTTCTGGTGTTTCACTTGAGTTGGTACCATTTATCATGCCGTTAGTTGGATTGGGTATGGTGGTAGGAAATCTCTTGGGGCCTAAATTGGCCGTTAAAATTGGTATTTCGCCGATGATATTTTTTTCTATGCTTTGGAGCGTATTTGTTTTTTTTCTTTTTTTCTTTTTATCCTATGCTCCGTTAACGGCAGCAATAGGATGCTTTTTTGTTGGAACTTCTTTTGCTGCTATGCCTTCTATACAAACAAAAATTATGGATGTTGCATTACAAGGACAGATTTTGGCAGGAGCATTAATGCAGTCTGCTTTTAATATTGCCAACGCTCTTGGTGCAGAATCTGGAGCATTAGTTTTAAAATTGGGCTATAGTTATGAATATACAGCTGTTTTAGGAAGTGTTCTAACTTTGTGTGGATTAATGTTTTTTTGCATCTCATGGTATATGGAGAAGCATGCTTAATATTTTTCATTTTTTAAATGAAGAAGGAATTTTTATATTTATTTTTAGTTATTGGAATGTCCTGTTGGATTTTTCAATATGCAGTAAGAAATGCGCAGTGCTAATGGAATAGCAAGACAAAATAAAAGACCCATGAGCACTATAAGGAGAGTTTTTGCTGCTAAGATCATTCCTATTGTTCCTCCAGGATTAAAGAGGCCTGCAAGATTGGTGATGACTCCTGCTAGAGTTGCACTTAAGGCCGCTGAAAATAGTTGTACAGAGGTAAGGGATTCACTGGCACGGAGAGCATCTTCATCATTTGCACATTGTAAGATCCTTGTGAGCAAATGTGGCCATGCTATGCCCGCACTGATTCCAATAGAAAACAGTGCTAAGCAAATAATAAAAATATATTCAAGCGCGGAAACTTCTGTTGGGATGAGCCATAAAAGAATCATTATGCCTAACAGTTTTAATAGGGGCGAGTATACAATGATGTTGCGAATTTTTTTTGTGGAGAGACCAGCACTTGAGATGGCTCCACATGTCCACCCTAGGCTCATAAGTGCTGCTATATAACCAGCAATAAGTGGAGCTTGCCCATGAAGCTCTTGAAGAAAAAGTGGAAAATAAAGTTCTATACTGTATACGACTGTTGTCATAACGAGTATCAATGCGTAAACAGAAAAGATTTCAGAAGAGAAAGAAAAGGATTTGCGGGGCAACATAGGATGAGGGGTAGATGATTCGATTTTTGCTAGAACAAAGAGAAGACTAAGTCCGATAACTAATCCGCAAATTTTTGCTATTGTAGACTCCATAGCCCCTCCAACAGAAATAATAAAAATCAATAAGGTGAGTGTGAAAAGCTGGAGAAGAGGAAGAGGGGGTGTTGGAACATCGTTTTCATTCTTTTTTGGTAAAAATTTAAAGGCGATGAGTGAGAAAAATATAGCTAATACGCCAATGATCAAAAAGGATGCTCGCCATAGGCCATAATATACAGAAAGCCCCCCGATTGCTGGTCCTAACAAGGTTGATATTCCCCACATTCCAGAGATAATACTTAATGCATGTGACCATAAAGATGGGCTGAAAACAATCCGTACCATGGAATAGGATAGGGATAACAAAGAACCACTTCCAAATCCTTGAATAAAGCGTCCTATTAAAAACAATGGCATAGATGAAGAAATGCTGCACATAAAAGTGCCTAGGGTGAAGATAAGTCCAGAAATAACATACGCATTGCGAGGACCTAATTTCCCTAATATTTTTGTTGCAAGTGAAGTACCCACGAGTGAAGCTGTAATAAAGACAGTAGCCACCCAAGAATAATATATTTCACTGCCAATATGATTCATAAGAGAGGGTAAAATAGTAATAACAATATAAACGTTGGTAGCGTGTAACACAACTCCACCTGTAAACGTTAAAAAGCAAAGACCATTTTTACCCAATAAAAGCGCAGACCAGCCCTGTTTTTTCACTGTTGTTTGCTATTTAATAAAAATCTATCCTCTTTTTACTTATAAGGTACTTCTTTGAATTTGCCAAGAGAAATTCAAAGCTCTGTTTAGAGCTTTGAATTTTAATTTAAGTAATAACTTAACTGCCCATTGCTTTTTTGAGATTCTCATCAATTTTATCGAGGAAACCTGTTGTAGAAAGCCACTTTTGTTTAGGCCCAATCAAAAGTGCGAGATCTTTAGTCATAAAACCTTCTTCGACGGTTTTAATACAAACTTCTTCCAATGTCGTGGAAAAGTTTTTTAACTTCTCATTGTTATCTAGTTTAGCACGGTGCGCTAGTCCACGCGTCCATGCAAAAATAGATGCAATAGAGTTCGTTGATGTTTCTTCATTCTTTTGATGCTGACGATAATGGCGTGTTACAGTGCCGTGTGCTGCCTCTGCTTCAACAATTTTGCCGTCAGGTGTCATGAGAACAGAAGTCATGAGACCCAGAGAACCAAAGCCTTGGGCAACAATATCAGATTGGACATCACCATCATAGTTTTTACATGCCCATACGTATCCACCTGACCACTTTAATGCAGAAGCAACCATATCATCAATAAGACGGTGTTCGTAATATAATTTACGGTTTTCAAATTCAGTTTTAAATTCCGTATCGAATATTTCTTGAAAGATATCTTTAAAACGACCATCGTAAGTTTTTAGAATGGTATTTTTTGTTGAAAGATAAACTGGAACATTCCGTTGTAGTCCATAATTAAAGGATGCGCGGGCAAAATCACGAATTGACTCATCAAGGTTATACATAGCCATGGCAACCCCTGCGCTTGGAGCATCAAAAACATCATGTTCAATAACTTGATTATCATCACCGACAAATTTAATACTTAATTTCCCTTTTCCTGGAAATTTAAAATCTGTTGCCTTGTATTGATCACCAAAAGCGTGACGTCCGATAATAATTGGCTTTGTCCAGTTAGGAACAAGGCGAGGGACATTTTTACAGATAATGGGTTCGCGAAAAATGACTCCTCCTAAAATATTGCGGATTGTGCCATTAGGTGATTTCCACATTTTTTTTAGGTTAAATTCTTTAACGCGTGCCTCATCAGGTGTGATGGTTGCGCATTTTATACCAACCCCATATTTTTTGATAGCATTGGCAGAATCGATAGTTACCTGATCATTGGTTGCATCACGATTTACGACGGAAAGATCATAATATTTTAGATCAATGTCGAGGTAGGGATGGATTAATTTATCTTTGATATATTTCCAGATGATGCGGGTCATCTCATCCCCATCAAGTTCAACAACGGGGTTTTCTACTTTGATCTTTACCATTAGAAATCCTTTTTCTTTTAAGCGATACTACTTGTATAACACTTTCAAGTTTATAATGAAAAGTAAAAACAAGGGAAAAAAGCATTCAAATATGAGCTTTTAGAATATATTATCAATAGAGTGTAAAATTTTGTTGGAGGGTTTAATTTTTGAAAAGAAGTGATGTGTTTGCAAATCTATAATTATTCTATGATTGATGAAGAATCTGTTTAATGGATAAGGTAGTTAGATCAGAGGGGGTGGGGATTATGCATTTTTATTATCAGAGATTCCATTTAATAAGTTGATCGTATTCTGAATTATAGTTTCTTGATTTGTTGTGTTAGGTGAATAAGAAACTATTTTTATATTGCTATTCCAATTCTAAGATTATGGTCTGTTTGTTTATAAAAAGTTTAATGTGATAACAAAGGCACTGTAATTAGAAATGCTTCATATAAAATGCGTTTGGGATAAACTTCAGTTTTGAAGGTTGGAAAAAACGTATAAATGATGCGGCTGGTTTTAATTTAAAAACTAACAGCATACGCAAGAATATGATTTATAAAATTACCGTATCGCGCGTTAGAATCCTCTAATTCTTAATATTTTATCGATTCTTATTTTTATTAACTGTGCGCAGTAAAGT
This sequence comes from Bartonella sp. AP72JLCBS, assembly GCF_042195705.1. Classification (NCBI taxonomy): domain Bacteria; kingdom Pseudomonadati; phylum Pseudomonadota; class Alphaproteobacteria; order Hyphomicrobiales; family Bartonellaceae; genus Bartonella; species Bartonella sp. AP72JLCBS. Next base: position 80,989 of record NZ_JBHIOU010000010.1, read on the forward strand.
ACCATCCTCGAAATGCAACAAAGGAATTAATCACCTAATGATTAATGATTCTTGTATCCTTTTTACGAAGAGATACCTTTTAAAATCTTATTCTCTCGTTTTTATTTATGCATCCCTCATTAAAAAAACAAATAAAATGAATATATTACACATAAAGAAAGAATGATGGTACGCCCAAGGGGCGGGTATAGAGTAAATAAAATCAAAGAATTATATAGAATATAAGGGAATTAATGAATTTTGATTCTATTACGTTTTTTTGTCTCTGCCCCTAACTTTTTTGGAGCTTTTTTATAGCTTCAAGAGCTAGTCTTTTACGATCTGCACTCTTTGTATAAAGGGATGCCATCTGATCTTCTGTCCAGCCAAAAATTGCTTTGAGTTGTGATACTGTTGCTCCAGAATTAGCTGCACGTGTTGCGGCTAATTTTCTTAATCCATGCGCCGATTTTTTAATGCCAGCCGCATTACAAGCGTCTCTAAATCCATTCCCAAAGCTTTCTTTGGTGAATTTTTGATTCACTTTACTACAGATAAATGTTTCTTCTCCAATAGGACCAGTTTCAAGCGTTTTAGCTAATTCCGGTAAAATGGGAAGAAAAACATCTGTTTGGAATTTACTTTTCTCTGTTTTGAGATGAATAATATTGTCTTTGACATCTTTCCAGCCAATGCGTACCGCATCACCACGACGCAAGCCCGTATATAAAAGAACATCAATCCAGACACGTTCATGGGTACCATGATGCCATCTTTGATAATATTTTTCGACATCTTCTTCTGTCCAAACAGGAAATCCCTCTTTGTTTTTGAGGGGGGGTCTTTTTATTCCTAAAGCTGGATTATTTTCCAAAAGACCTTGATCAATCGCCCAATTAAAAAGTCCATTAAGGGCTTTCAGAAAATTTCTAGCCATTGCTGGTGTTTCTTTACGCCGTTCAACACCGGCTATGATATGTTTCTTTTCAATTGCTTGGTATGGAATGTTTCCTATGGTATCACATACCTTCATAAGGATGAGTTCTTTTTGTTTTTGGGTGACTTTAGAAAGGTTATGCCAATTGGAGCTATTAAAATACTGTTTAAGGAGCCATGCGAATGAACCTTCGACTAGCTTACCAGTTTT